>ONLM01000120.1 GCA_900318695.1 uncultured Eubacteriales bacterium
AAACAGGTGGATTATATGGACCTAGCAAAGGAAGAAAATCCGGCTATGGGCTGCAGAGCCATCCGACTCTGCCTCACCAGAAAAGATTTCTTTAAAACACAGCTTCGTGCTTTGCTCCGTGCTTCTGCCTATGGCAATCTCGGTATCATGTTCCCGATGATTATTTCCATTCGTGAATTACGTGAATGTAAGGAAATCCTGAAGGAACTTACGGCAGAGCTTACCGACAAAGGTATCAAGATCGGAAATTACAGTATCGGTGTCATGATTGAAACGCCGGCTTCTGTACTGATCGCCGATGAGCTTGCAGAAGAATGTGATTTCTTCTCCATCGGAACCAATGATCTGACCCAGTACACACTGGCAATTGACCGTCAGAATGCAGCATTGGATCCATTCATGGATACCCATCATCCGGCCGTGCTCCGTGAAATCAAAATGACGATCGATGCCGGTCACCGTCATAATATCTGGGTTGGTATCTGTGGCGAACTTGGTGCAGACCGTTCTCTTACCGAAACGTTCCTCCGCATGGGCGTAGATGAACTTTCTGTAAATCCGATTTCGGTTCTTCCATTACGTAAGATCATCCGCGGTCTTGATCTTTCTAAGCCGGTTTCCGATGAAACCCTTTCAAAATTTGATTAATATACCGGATGGCATATAAAAAAGCGTCTTCCATCCCGTTCTCCGGATGTTTCATTGGATAAACATCCGGCGTGCGGAGATAGGAGACGCCTTTTATTTTAAAAAGCCAACGCTCAGGCCCTCACGGACACTGGGCGTTGGCACGTTTGTTTAAATCAACAGCTGCTACTGCATTTATTCTGCAACTGTAACTTTCGTCATTGTCACAGAAATCTTTGGAGCATCCTGCCAGTCGGTAGGAGTTGCCGCAATCCGGTCAACCTCATCCATACCCTCAATTACTTTACCAAAGGCAGCATACTGGCCATCCAGATATTTGCTGTCCGCATGCATGATAAAGAACTGTGAACCGGCAGAGTTTGGATCCATTGCTCTGGCCATGGAAATAACGCCACGCTCATGAGAAAGCGGATTCTTTACACCATTCTGATCAAACTCACCCTTAATGGTATAGCCCGGTCCTCCGGTTCCGTTTCCATCCGGATCTCCGCCCTGAATCATAAAGCCGGAAATGATGCGATGGAATGTAAGTCCATCATAGAATCCCTTTTTCACAAGCTTTACAAAATTATCTACAGTAATCGGTGCGATTTCCGGATATAATTCGATCTTAATGTCTTTACCATCGTCCATGGTAATGGTTACAACTGGATTTGCCATTTGTTTGTCCTTTCTAATGCAGCCGTATTGCGGTTTCTGTTTCATTTCGACATGCATATTCACATGATACTTTTGTATCATTAGTATTTTAACAAAGTTCCTTTCTCTCCACAATATAAATACCCCGGAACCTTCACGGAAAACCGCAGAAAAACAGCAGATTTCTAAAAAGATTGCGCTGTATTCTCTTGAGAACCTTCTTCAAACTGTGGTATATTATTAGGAGTGTATTTTCGCACAGAATTTAATAAAAATGAGGTACCGTACAATGGCAGACGAGATCAAAAAAGATGATGTAGCGGAAGAGAAAATCCCTTCCATGGATGACTTCAAGGAAGAGCTTGAAGCCTCTTACAAGCAACACGCCGCCGGCAAAAGAGCCGACATGGACAAGTGGGAAAAACTTCAGGACGATCTTGACCAGAAACGCACACTGGAGATTGAAGTCACAGAAGCTGTCAAAGGCGGTGTCACGACAACCCTTGAGGGTCTTCGCGCTTTCATTCCGGCATCCAAGCTTTCTCTTTCTTTCGTAGAAGAAGACAGTTTAAAAGACTGGGTCGGTAAAAAGCTTTCGGTTCGCGTAATTACAGCAGATCCTTCCGCAAACAAGCTTGTACTGTCTGCAAAGGACATTCTTCGCGAGGAACAGAATAAACTGAAAGCAGAAAAGGCTGCTGCCATTCAGGTTGGTCTCGTAACGGAGGGTACCGTAGAATCTCTTAAAGATTACGGTGCTTTCGTTAATCTGGGGGACGGTGTTACCGGTCTTCTCCACGTATCCGAGATCTCAACCAAACGAATCAAGTCCCCGGCTGCTGTATTGAAGGAAGGCCAGAAGGTACAGGTACAGGTCATCGCCGTAAAGGATGGCAAAATTTCCCTTTCCATGAAGGCACTGGAAGCAGAGAAAGAAGAGAAGCGGGAACGCAAGGAAAGAGAGAATTTCCGTGAAAACTTCAAAGGAGATGGTGCTGTAACCACTTCTTTGGGTGCTTTAATGAGAAAAAACGGTTTTCAGTTCTGATCTGACAAACGCGCAGCGTCAGAATACACATCCGGCATCATATACGAAGACGGACAGCAGTGATTTTACTGCTGTCCGTTCTTTATTGTGCCGTAAGGCGCTCTATGTACAAAAGAATTTCATCAAAATCTGTAATGATCCGGACCGCCTCCGGTTCATTTTCCTTTTCTTCTGTTATAAAAAGCGACGGTGCCGTCATGACACGATGCTTCACAACCAGTTCAATTCCGCTCGGATCATCGGCAGGACACTCCAAAAAAGAAATGTTTTTCTGCGTCAGGCGCTTCTTTACCTCTTTACATCTGGCACAATGATACGTCGTAAGAATTCTAAGCATCTTTCGCATTGCCTCCTTTCATTTATAAAATTTTTAGGCGCATCACATTGCCTAAGTAACCGCATTCGCCTATAATAGGGAAACTGCATCAAAATTTTAGAATCACGTTGATTATTATAGATAAAGAATTTAGGAAAGCAAATGGGATATTTAGCAAAAGAAATTACACCGGAAGAATTTGACCGTCTTTCACATGAAGAATATTACTTGATTGATGTCCGTGAGGAAAGCGATTTCCAGACCGGTAAAATGCCGGATGCGCGTCGCGTGGATCTTCTCGATATCGCAAATCACACGGTATCTCTTCCTAAGGATCGAAAGCTCATAGTATATTGCAAATATGGCGAGGTGTCTCAGCAGGCCGCGGAAACACTTTGCGAAGACGGCTATGAAGCATACAATTTACTGGGCGGTTACAGCAAGTGGGTCCTTCGCCAGATTCAGCGGGATATGGATTCTGAAAAGCGAAGAGAAGACATCGAAAAATCTCTCCGCAAAAAATTCAAGCGCAACCTTTATGGCATGTTCGTAAAAGCTGTGTGTGACTATGAACTGGTAAAAGAAGGGGATAAAATCGCCGTCTGCATTTCCGGTGGCAAGGACTCTATGCTTATGGCAAAGCTCTTTCAGGAATTGAAGCGTCACAATAAAATTCCTTTTGAACTTGTGTTCCTTTGCATGGATCCGGGTTATAACGAAGCCAACCGTAAAGTCATTGAACAAAATGCCGCCCTTTTAGGTATTCCGCTTACCATCTTCGAAACGACAATTTTCGATTCCGTATACAACATTCCAAAGTCCCCGTGTTATATCTGCGCTCGTATGCGCCGTGGATACCTCTATAAGGAAGCCAAACGTCTCGGCTGTAACAAAATTGCTTTGGGACACCACTTTGATGATGTTATCGAAACCTTGCTGATGGGAATGCTTTATGCCGGTCAATATGAGGCCATGATGCCTAAACTGCATTCCATGAACTTTGACGGCATGGAGTTGATTCGTCCGCTGTACCTGATCCGCGAAGCCGAAATCAAACATTGGCGCGACTATAATGGCTTGAATTTCATTCAGTGTGCATGTCATTTCACCGAAACCTGTTCCACCTGTCACACCGATGGACAAACCAGTTCAAAACGTCTGGAAACTAAAAAGCTCATTGAAAAGCTCAAGGAAACCAATCCGTTTGTAGAACGAAATATTTTCAGTGCGATGTCCAATATCTCACTCAATAAAATCCTGGGCTATAAACGTCAGCATGTTAGGCATGATTTTCTTTCCTGGTATGAGCATGAAAATGATCTGAAAATTGATGTTATGACAGAAGAAGATAAGGCAATGGATCTTGCGGAACTTGCACGTATGCAGGCAGAAAAAGAGTCCGCCCGCAAGGCCTGCGGTATGGAAGGAGCAGCGGTCACAGACCATGATGACAATGGATCCTTATGAAAAATGTGCGATATGCCCCCGCGCCTGCGGTGTTGACCGTACAAACAGCGCGACCGGCGTTTGCGGTGTGGGTGCAGATCTTTATGTTGCAAGAGCGGCTCTTCACTTCTGGGAAGAGCCTTGCATTTCCGGAAAAGAGGGCAGTGGTGCAGTTTTCTTTTCCGGATGCACCCTGAAGTGTGTTTTCTGTCAGAATTACGAGCTGAGTCACGCGGAAGCCGGACAGAAAGTCAGCATCGAACATTTGGCCGATATCTTCCTTTCTCTTGAGCAGAAAGGTGCAAACAACATTAACCTAGTTACGCCGGATCATTATATTCCGTCTGTAGCAAAAGCCATGGAACGCGGCCGCACTCTTGGCTTACGCATTCCTTATGTAATCAACTGCTCCGGCTATGAGACCACCTCACAGATTCGGACTCTGGATGGTCTGGCTGACATTTATCTTGACGACTTTAAATATATGGATCCGGAGAAAGCCAGAAAGTATTCCGGCGCATATGATTATCCGGATCGTGCCAAAGAAGCTTTGGCCGAAATGGTCCGTCAATGTCCGGAACCGGTTTTTGACAAGCGCGGAATCATGCAAAAGGGAGTCATTGTACGCCATCTCCTTATGCCGGGCATGGTCCACAACGCCGAACGTATTGTAGAGTATATTTATTCGACATATCATGACAATGTTTATTTGAGTCTCATGCATCAGTTCACACCGTTCCCTCGTCTCGCCAAATATCCGGAAATCAACCGGAGAGTGACCAAACGGGAATATGCCAGACTTCTAGACTTTACTTTAAACCTGGGCGTGGAAAATGCATTTATACAAGAGGGAAGTGTAGCCAAAGAAAGCTTCATTCCCGACTGGAACGGCGAAGGACTGAATTAAACTGCCGGATAAATAAGCATATCCCCACATCCTGAACTATACAGGCCAGCTGCCGAAATCGTCGCAATTTCAGCGGGTGGCTTGTATTTTTGCCTATAATCCTATAATTTCAGTAGGAAATCCGCTTGCCACAAAAAAGGGAGTGCGTTATACTTACATGGCGTTCTCGGAACGCAGCAAAATCATAAGCTTTCAACTACTTACAAATTACGTTTACCACGAAACGTTTTCATTCCTGTTTCGTGCAAGAAAAAACCGAACGTATTTCAATACATTAGATCATCGGAGGATAGTTATGGCTGATTTACTGAATGTCAAAAATCTCGGAGTTTCCGTAGAAGATAAAGAAATTCTTCACGGCGTCGACCTGACTGTGAATAAAGGAGAAACGCACGTCCTGATGGGACCAAACGGTGCCGGTAAATCCACTCTTGGAAATGCACTGATGGGCAACCCTCTGTACCATATCACAAAGGGACAGATCCTGTTCAACGGTACGGATATCACAGCAGAGCCTACGGACAAACGTGCCCGCCTTGGCATGTTTCTGTCATTCCAGAATCCACTGGAGGTTCCTGGCATTACTCTCGGAAACTTTATCCGCTCCGCTCTGCAGCAGAGAACCGGCGAACACATCCGTCTTTGGGATTTTAAGAAGGAAATGAAAAAGGCCATGGAGATCCTTAATATGGATCCTTCCTATGCGGATCGTGATCTTAATGTAGGTTTCTCCGGCGGCGAAAAGAAAAAAGCAGAAATTCTTCAGCTGCTGATGTTAAAGCCGTCACTCGCCATTCTTGACGAGACGGATTCCGGACTGGACGTTGACGCTGTACGTACCGTATCACAGGGCGTAGAAGCATATCAAAAGTCTATGGACGGTGCTTTGATCATCATCACACACTCCACCAGAATTCTGGAAGCCTTGAAGGTTGATAAGACCCATGTCCTCGTAAACGGAAACATGAAGGCAGAAGGCGATGCATCCCTTGTCGATCGCATCAATAACGAAGGTTTCGAATCCTTCCTGAAGTAATGAGGAGCATAGCATGGCTAAAGAAAAAGCTGAAGTAAAAGATATTGACCATTCTTTATATGATTTCCGTTATGAAGAAAAAGACACGGATTTCTATAAGATTGCAGAGGGTCTGACTCCGGAAATCGTTATGGAGATTTCCGAAAAGAAGGGCGATCCGGACTGGATGCGTGACTTCCGTCTCAAGTCTCTCGAAATTTATAATAAAAAGCAGGTTCCACAGTGGGGTCCGAGCATTGACGGCCTTGACATGAACAACATTGTTACCTATGTTAAGCCGAAAACGAAAATGACCGCCGATTGGGAAGAAGTTCCGCAGGATATCAAAGAGACCTTTGATAAACTCGGTATTCCTCAGGCCGAGCGTAAATCTCTGGCCGGTGTAGGTGCACAGTATGATTCCGAGCTCGTATACCACAATCTGCAGCAGGAGGTTGCCGATCAGGGTGTTATATACACCGACATCGAGTCTGCTCTTCATGGACCGTATGCCGATATGATCAAGGATCACTTTATGCACCTTGTTCCGCCAACTGACCACAAGTTTGCAGCTCTTCACGGTGCAGTATGGTCCGGTGGTTCCTTCGTTTATGTGCCAAAGGGCGTTTCTGTAGAAATTCCTCTGCAGTCTTACTTCCGTCTCAATGCACCGGGCGCAGGACAGTTTGAGCATACTCTGATCATTGTTGACGAAGGCGCAAACCTTCATTTTATCGAGGGCTGTTCCGCACCGAAATACAACATTGCCAATCTGCATGCCGGCTGTGTTGAGCTCTATGTTGGCAAAAACGCAAAATTACGTTACTCCACCATCGAGAACTGGTCCAAGAACATGTACAACCTGAACACCAAGCGGGCCATCGTAGAGGAAGGCGGCACCATGGAATGGGTATCCGGTTCTTTCGGATCCCATGTATCCTATCTTTACCCTATGACTATCCTTCAGGGCGCAAATTCCCGCATGGATTTCACCGGCGTCACCTTTGCCGGAAAAGGACAGAATCTGGATACCGGTGCCAAGGTCGTGCACAATGCGCCAAACACCACTTCCTATATCAGTACCCGTTCGATTTCCAAGGACGGAGGTATCAGTACCTATCGTTCTTCTGTTGTGATCAACAACAAGGCGAAGAATGCAAAGAACTCTGTTTCCTGCCAGTCTCTGATGCTTGATGACATTTCCCGTTCCGATACGATCCCAGCAATGGATGTCCGTACACAAGACGCCGATGTGGGACATGAAGCAAAGATCGGACGAATTTCAGACGACGCTGTATTCTATCTTATGTCCCGTGGCATTTCCGAAGAAGATGCCCGCGCTTTGATCGTTTCCGGCTTCGCTGACAGCGTTTCCAAGGCGCTGCCTTTGGAATATGCAGTAGAAATGAATAACCTCATCCGACTTGAGATGAAGGGTGCGATCGGCTAAGGAGGCAGAACATGAGCGAACAGATTTTAAAAGTAAATGCGCTGCCAAATCCGACCTATAACTGGCTCCGGATGAACGAAGCAGACGTTAAATTTCCAGCAGAGGTCACAGAAGCAAACCCGACCGTAACACACGATCCTGCTGTTACGGCCAGTGCCGTACGATATGAAGAAATGCAGGATATCGCCGGCGGCATGGGCTACGATATGGACCTTTTTATTAAAAATTCCGGTATATCCGTACTGAAGCTTTCCACATCCGAGGGAAGCCGCATTGAAAAACCGATACATATTGATTACACCTTCCGGAAAGAGGATGAAACTGCATCTGCCGTATATATTGATGCAGCAGACAACAGCAGTCTGATTGTAGTGGAAGATTTCCGTTCTGACGACTCTGCTTCCGGATTTGCCGCAGTCCAGACCAAAATCCGCATTGGCAAAAATGCCAGCGTAATGCTGATTCAGGTACATCATACTGCGGAAGATTTCCGTTTGTTTAATGACATTGGAACCGTCAATGCCGAAGAAGGCCGTTTCGAACAAATCGAACTTTTCCTTTCCGGCAAGACCATTTACCAGGGCTCCCGCACCGATCTCAGCGGAAAGAACAGTTCTCTGAAAACCGATATCGGCTATCTCTTAAAGGGAGAGCAGCATCTCGATATGAATTATATCGCAAACCACATCGGAAAGCGGACAACCTGCGACATCCATGTGGATGGCGTTCTTCGCGACGAGGCGTTCAAGCTTTTCCGCGGAACCATCGATCTTCGTAAAGGTGCAAAGGGCGCGATCGGTAACGAAATGGAAGATGTTCTTTTAATGGATGATACCATTGTGAACCAGACCATTCCTATCATTCTTTGCGATGAAGAAGATGTAGAGGGAAATCATGGTGCAACCATCGGTCGTATTGATGATGAATTAATGTTTTATCTCACTTCCCGCGGCATGACCAAAGAGGAAGTATATGAAATGATGGCAGAGGCGAGAATCGACGCTGTAATCAACAAGATTCCGGATGCCGAGACCCGCAATGCAATCTATATGTCTCTCAAGGGCCATGGCGAAGTCAAATTCCTGGAAGATTAACACGATAGGCATACTCTTTTTAGAGTATGCCTATCCATTACACCTCGATCATTCTGATGATCAACGATACCGGAGGAAAGAATGAACACTATTTCAGAAGAAGCGAGAAAAGCGGAAGATCAAAAAATAAAAGCGGATTTCCCGATTCTTGATGGCAGTTTTACTTATCTTGATAATGCCGCCACAACCCAAAAACCAAATTGTGTACTCGATGCGGTGCATCATTATTATGAAGCGTTGAATGCGAACCCTATGCGCGGGCTTTATGATCTTTCCATCAAAGCCACCGAAGCCTATGAGGAAGCCCGGGAGACCGTACGGGATTTTATCCATGCCGCTTCCACCGAAGAAATTATTTTCACAAGAAATGCCACAGAATCTCTGAATCTCATTGCTTATTCCTATGCAAGAACCTTCTTAAAAGAAGGCGATGAAATTCTGATCACCGTTATGGAGCACCATTCAAATATGCTTCCATGGCAGCAGGCCGCAAAAGCCACCGGTGCAAAACTCGTATACATTGAGCCGGAAAAGGACGGAACGATCACGGAAGACATGTTCCGAAGCTATATGTCAGAGCATGTAAAGCTTGTTGCAATGACTCAGGTTTCCAATGTTCTCGGCTGTAAAAACGATATCAAAACTTTTGCGCGCATTGCGCATGAATACGGTGCTGTATTTGTATGCGACGGTGCACAGTCTGTACCGCACATCGCCGTTGATGTACAGGATCTTGATGTGGATTTTCTTGCCTTCTCCGGTCATAAAATCTATGCACCGATGGGCATCGGCGTATTATACGGCAAACGTGATCTGCTTGACAAAATGCCGCCATTTCTTTTCGGCGGAGAAATGATTGAATATGTCACCCGCGAGGGCGCAACCTGGAATGAACTCCCGCATAAATTCGAAGCCGGTACCGTCAATGATGGCGGCGCTGTAGGTCTGTCTGCGGCAATAAAATATGTGAAAGCCATCGGTTTCGAACGTATTGAAGAACGCGAGTTCCACCTGACCGAGCTTATGATGACCGAAATGCAGAAGCTTCCGTATGTACACATCCTCGGTTCTTCCGACCCGCATAACCATCATGGCATTGTTACCTTTACCATCGATGGAGTACATCCGCATGATGTGGCCGCTATTTTTGATGAACATCATGTCGATATCCGTGCAGGTCATCATTGTGCACAGCCTCTTATGAAATTCTGTGGAACACCATCTACGACCAGAGCTTCTATCGGCATGTACAACACAGAAGAGGATGTAATGAACTTTATTGAAGCATTAAAACAAATCCGAGGGGAGATGGGATACTAATGGCTAGTACCTTTTATAATGAAATTTTAACGGACCACAACATTCATCCGACACATAAATATGTAATGGAGGATGCAACCTTCTCTCTGGAAGGTGTTAATCCAAGCTGTGGTGATGACATCGTTTTATATATCAAAACGAATCAAGACAATATAATCGAGAATGCATCCTTCCATGGCGACGGCTGTGCCATTTCCCAGGCCAGTGCCGATATGATGTGTGATCTGATCATCGGCAAAAACAAGGACGAAGCATTACGGCTGTCTGAAATCTTTCTTCGTATGATCAAGGGTTCCATTAGCGAAGAAGAAAAGGACGAGCTGGAAGAGGCCGGAATTCTGGAAGATATTCACCACATGCCGGCACGTGTCAAATGTGCAGTACTTGGTTGGCATACCATGGACGAGATTTTCAAAGATGCCGCCGAGGGAAAAATCGACCGTTACGACGGAAAGTTCGAAAAAGAATAAGTTTGGGATTTCCGTTGACGGATGTCTTGTTTTTTGTTTCACAATCCTGTAAAATAGGTTAAGTAAATCGGTTTACTAATTGAATTTTTCTACCTATAAGGAGAACATCATGCGTATTGCACTCATCAACGAAAACAGTCAGGCATCCAAAAATGCCCAGATTTATTCTTCTCTTCAGCAGGTTGCATCCCAAAAGGGCTATTCTGTTGATAACTATGGCATGTACACCGCCGAAGATTCCGCACAGCTTACTTATGTTCAGAACGGTATTCTTGCAGCCATCTTGTTAAATTCCGGTGCTGCCGATTTTGTTGTCACAGGATGTGGTACCGGAGAGGGCGCTATGCTTGCATTAAATTCTTTTCCGGGTGTGATCTGCGGTCACGTAGAGGATCCTCTTGATGCCTATACTTTTGCACAGATCAATGACGGCAATGCCATCGCAATTCCTTTCGCATTAAAATATGGTTGGGGCGGCGATCTGAATTTGGTTTACATTTTTGAGAAATTGTTCTCAGAACCATTCGGCGGCGGATATCCAAAGGAGAGAGTGGTTCCGGAACAGCGCAATAAAAAAATCCTTGATGAGGTTCGCAGACACACTCTTCGTCAAGATCTGGTAGCTGTACTAAAGGAACTGGATCAGGATCTGGTTCGCGGTGCCGTATCCGGAAGCCGATTTGAAGAACTTTTCTTCCCGAATTGCAAAAATGAAGAAATAGCAGAATATGTACGTTCTCTCAGAGCATAATTCGTTATTATAGAAAGAGCCCGGCCATGCCGGGCTCTTTTCTGTATGTCTTTTGTAACCTTTTGTATATTGAATCTAAATCTTCGTTTCAGTATAATTGAAACTGTTTTATTATGCACATTTAGGCATATTTTTGAAATACAGGCATACAATGAAAAATTATACGAAATACAATATTGAAAACAAACTTGATCATTTAGATGACACCAAAGCCAGAGTAGGACACAAAGTATCGTATTTAGCCGGCATGGCCGTCTTTTTCTGTACGGTATTTACCGGCATCTGTGCTCTGTCCTTTGGATACGGCGTATTCCGAGGCATTCTGGATTCCGCACCGGACATTAAAAATATTCATATCGGTCCGACCGCGTATGCATCCAAGGCATTGGATACACAGGGAAACGTCACCGCAACTCTGTTGCAGGCCGGTTCCAACCGTGAACGTGTAAAATACGAAGAGATCCCTCAGGATCTCATCAATGCCTTTGTCGCCATCGAGGATGAACGGTTCTGGGAACATAACGGCATTGACCTCAAATCCATTCTTCGTGCTGCAAAAGGTGTTCTTTCCGATAACAGTTCCGCAGGCGGCGGTTCTACCATTACACAGCAGCTGCTAAAGAACAATGTTTTCGGCGGTGGTCTGAATGAAGGTCACTTTGAACGGTATATCCGTAAGTTCCAGGAGCAGTATCTCGCATTGGAACTGGAAAGCCAAAGCAATCTGGATAAGGTCACCATCAAAAAAAGCATTCTTACGGAATATTTAAACACCATCAATCTCGGTGCCAATACACTGGGTGTTAAGGTAGCAGCCCGCCGTTACTTTAATAAAAATGTCCAGGACCTTACCTTATCGGAATGTGCCGTCATTGCTTCCATTACCAAGAATCCGTCCGGCTTAAATCCGATCACACATCCGGATAAAAATGCAGAGCGGCGCAAACAGGTTCTTTCCAATATGCTGGAGCAGGGTTACATCACAGAAGCACAGTATAAAGAAGCCTTAGCCGATGATGTTTATTCCCGCATTCAGAACAATGACTCACGCTACTCATCCGAAGAAAACCGTCCGTATTCCTACTTCGTAGATGAACTTACCCAACAGGTTATTGCCGAATTCAAGGAACGTTTCGGATATTCCGAGCAGCAGGCTTCGGATCTTTTATATTCCGGCGGTCTTACAATCTATACCACACAGGATCCTACATTGCAGGCCATCGTTGACGATGAAGTCAATAATCCCGCAAACTACGACACCGTAAAGTATTCTGTAACCTGGCGTCTTACCGTAAGACATTCCGATAAAACCGTTACAAACTATTCCGAAAAGGATCTTCTTCGCTATATCCGTGAAGTCCGCCATGTAAATTCCAACGGTCTGTTCAAGTCCGAAGATACCGCAAAGGGCTATATCGAAGATTATAAAAAACAGCTTTTGGCTGAAAACGACACCATCGTTGGAGAAAATTTCTTCACCACACTGGAACCACAGGTTTCTTTTGTCCTTATGGACCCGCACACCGGACAGGTAAAAGCCATCAGCGGAGGACGCGGTGAAAAGCGTTATTCCCTTTCTCTGAATCGTGCCACAGACACCTTGCGTCAGCCGGGTTCTACCTTTAAGGTTGTAACCAGCTTCGCACCGGCACTGGATTTGTATGGTGCCACCCTTGCAACACCATTTTATGATGCAGAATATACTATAGGAACAAAAACCTTTAAAAACTGGTACTCCCATGGTTTCCTCGGCTATCAGACCATTCGCGACGGTATCATTTATTCCCTAAACATTGTCGCTGTCCGTTGTCTTATGGAACAGCTTGATCCGCACAAGGGTCGTATGTATGCAGAAAATCTGGGAATCACCTCGCTGACCGATAACGATGAAAATCCGGCATTGGCACTGGGCGGTATCACAAACGGCGTTTCGAATCTCGAACTCACACAGGCCTTTGCCACTATCGCAAACCAGGGTCAGTTTAACAAAGCTAAATTCTTTACAAAGATCGTTGATCAGAATGGAAAAGTCCTGATCGATACAACGAAGGATGATGCACGCCAGGCCATGAAGCCGACCACGGCTTTTCTTCTTACCGATGCCATGAGTCAATCCATGCTTCCAAATCGTGCCTACGCAAGTTCCGTTTCCGTAAATTCAACATCAACCCGTGCACATTTTGACGGTATGAGTCTTGCCGGAAAATCCGGAACAACCTCAAACAATAACGATGTCTGGTTTGTCGGATTCTCTCCATACTATATTGCCGGCGTCTGGGGCGGATGTGATGAAAACCAGTCCCTCAATGACACCCGAACAGGAGAGTACAACGGCGGTACCGGTTTCCATAAAGACATATGGAAAAAAATCATGACCCGTGTTCATCAAGGGCTTCCGGATATCGGATTTACAAAACCGGACGGCATTGTCACTGCCAATGTATGTCGAAAGTCCGGAAAGCTTCCAACCTCAGGTTGTTATCATGATTTCCGTGGCAGTTCTGTTATCACCGAATATTTCACCGCCGGTACCGTGCCTACTGCAGAATGCGATAAACATCGCAGCTGGGGCGGTATGATCATTCCGGAAGAGGAAGCCGGCAAAGCATCAGATGATCGCCAATACATCTATGAACCAAAGCCGGTTGTTCCGGAGGAAGTCGAAACGACAGCCGAATCCGCAAGCACCGAAACAGCACCTGTAGAAAATGGTCCTTCTGCAGGCCCAATGCCCGGCGGCGCCCCGGGTAATGTAGGACCAGGATAAAAAATATATTATGAAAATCATTAAATCCTATGCCTCCGGCGAATACGTGGAAAAGAAATCCCGGTTCATTGGAGAAATCTTTCCGGTTAAGACGGAAGATGAAGCGCAAGAACAAATTGCTGCCATTCGAAAAAAATATTACGATGCCCGTCATCACTGCTATGCTTACATCCTGGAATCGGATCCCGTCATCCTAAAGCAATCGGATGATGGAGAGCCATCCCAGACAGCCGGTATGCCGATCCTCAGTGTGTTGCAGAACGAAGGTCTGTCTAATGTACTGCTGGTCGTAACACGATATTTCGGCGGAACTCTGCTGGGCACCGGAGGTCTCGTACGGAGCTATACCGCCGCTGCGAAAGAGGCGGTTGCCAATGCCGAAATTCTGGAATCCGTAGAAGGGTATCGTGCCGGTGCAGATATTCCGTATACGCTGGTCGGAAAGGTAAAATATTTGACGGAGAATCTTCATATTAAAGAAGAATATGCAGATTATCAGGAAAACGTCCACATGGTCTGGCTTGTACCCGAGGAAGCCATGGAAACATTTCAAAATCAGATACAAGAACTGTCCGGCGGAACGGTAACTCTTGCATTCACAAAACACCGGTGGTATAATGCATGAGATTTTTTTGGAAGTTTTATATTTTTAGAGGATAAATAAATGAATCAGAAGAGAGAAGATATTCGAAACGTTGCCATTATCGCTCACGTCGATCATGGTAAAACCACATTGGTAGATGAGCTGTTAAAGCAGTCCGGCACTTTCCGTGATAATCAGGAAGTCGGTATCCGTGTCATGGACTCCAACCCGCTGGAGCGAGAGAGAGGAATCACCATCCTTTCAAAGAACACAGCCATCACTTATAAGAATACGAAGATCAATATCGTTGATACTCCGGGCCATGCAGACTTTGGAGGTGAGGTAGAGCGTATTCTTAAGATGGTTAACGGTGCCATTCTTCTCGTTGATGCCTTTGAGGGTCCAATGCCACAGACCCGTTTCGTTCTTCAGAGAGCACTTGATCTTCAGCTTCCGGTTCTTGTTGTTATCAACAAGATTGATAAGCCACAGGCACGTCCTACCGAAGTTGTGGATGAGGTTCTTGAGCTTATGATGGATCTCAACGCTTCTGACGAACAGCTTGACTGCCCATTCCTTTTTGCTTCTTCCAAGGAAGGTTTTGCAAAGGTAAACCTGGAAGATGAGAGCAAGGATATGGAGCCTCTTTATAAGGCAATCATTGATTACATCCCTGCTCCAGAGCGAGATCCGGATGCATCTACACAGATGCTGGTTTCCACCATCGACT
>ONLM01000192.1 GCA_900318695.1 uncultured Eubacteriales bacterium
ATTCATAAGGGGTGCAGGTCTTGCCGAGACGTTTTACTCCAATGATCCAGAATGGAAGAAAGGTTAATAATACGCATATAGACAGATTTAATCCGGAAAGTTTACTTATGATAATGGCAATACCGGATGTTCCGTAATCGATGGCATCATTTGGAATAAGAATACATACAACAGAAAAGCTGGCAAGTAAGGCACCGATGATAATAATCAGATAGGATAAAATGTTTTCAAATTTTTTTTGCATAGTCCAGTGTCTCCGGAAAAAGGTCAACGATTCTTTCTATAAGTGTATTCAAATCACATCTTCTTGTAAAGATTTATAGAATTGTGCTGCCTTTTACCGGATTCGGAACTAGGGACTATATTTCCATGATCAGTAACTGGTATGGTTTCAGTCGGATCTCTATTTTGTCTTCCGGATCTTCTGCATAGTTATTTAAAAGTACGGCGGTATACGGCGCCTCCATAACGATTCGATCCGGTTCGTTTTTGTAGTTTCCTACGACAAGGATTTCCTTATCTGCCTTTCTGACATACGCCATCAGATTTTTTTGGTCTTCCACTTTGGCGTAAAGCTGCCTTCCACAAGGGTTTTTTTATAGCGTGCATCCCGTCTTAGTGCTGCCATTTTTTTATAGAAACACAAAACGGAATTCTCGTCCCGCTGCTCTGCTGCAACGTTTCGTTCAGCATAATCGTCCGTGGTTTTTATCCATGGGCTGACCGTGGAAAAACCTCCGAATGCACGGTTGTCCCATGGCATAGGGGTACGGCTGTTGTCCCGGCTCATAGCTTCTGTTACTTTCATAGCCTCTGCCGGGCTAAGGCCCTGCTGAAGACTGTATTGATAGCTGTATATGGAGGCAACATCCTGGAATTCGTCCGGAGAATGAAATCCCGGATTTTCCATGCCGAGTTCCTGCCCCTGGTATATGCAGGGGATTCCCTTCATAAAATAGTACAGTGCACCAAGCATTTTTTTACTTTCGGGACAGATCTCCCCTCTGGGGATAAAGCGGTTTACCGCTCTGGGGCCATCATGATTTTCAATCACATTTACCGGTGTACCGCATTGGGAAAAAGCATATTGTGAGGTGAAGCAGGCTTCTTTATAGTCTTCTGCCGTTATCTTGGGACAATGCAGCCGGATGTCCTCGCTGCCTGTGTCAGTATTTCATCTCCGCTTTGCCCCAATATCAGCAGCATATACTTGCCTCTGAGTCGGATTTCTCTTTCCAGAAAGGTAAAGAGCCGGCTGAAGTACGGATCCTCCATGACATATTTACTGCCCATTTTGTCGGCAACAACGATTCCAATCATGTCCGATCGGGTTCTTACCAGTGACAACGCCGACTGGTTCGGAACGTAGCCGTTTTCCTTTATTGTAAGCTCACTTACTCTTTCTACAATCAGCAGGTTGTTGTCTTTTTCCGGCCGCATTCAAGTCGTACCGGATATACGAATGAGTCGTATCATTAATGCATGGATGAAAACAATAAAGCATGAAAATACCTTTAGGAATCGTAGAACTGATTTCCATTTTCTGTAACGAAACGATTTGTTTTCGGATAGGTGAAAATTTCCGGGCGGTTTTTATGGGCAGTCAGATAGTCTGCAAATTTTTGAGCATACCATTTGGCCATGGGGAGATTATGCATGAGGCAATTTCCACAGTTTTCCGGAGACGTGCCGGGAACTGCATCGGCATCGGCAACCGACTGAAATGCATGAAGAATCAGATCATAAATTTCCTCTGGCTTTCGATTACCTTTTAGAATCAGATAAAAACCGGTAAGACATCCCATTGGACCCCAGTAGATGATTTCATTCTTCCAATCCGGGTCATTACGGAGATATGTGGCAATGAGATGCTCCAGAGAATGCATAGCAGCTACATCAACGGCCGGTTCTATGTTTGGCTTCGTTACACGGATATCATAAGTCGTGATTCTGTGATCGTCCATCTGATCGACACGACTCGTAAATATACCTGGAACAATTTTTGTGTGGTCGACGGAAAAACTTGGTATCAGATCCATATTTTTTCTCCTTTATGAAACAGCCTAAAAATGTGTTATTTGTATCACAATGCATGTTTCCTTCATACTACATGCATTGTGATAGGATTGCAAGCGATTGCGGATTTCAGATATCTGTGTTATTTTCTGACACTTGCTAGCACAATTATTTAAAAGATAAAATTAAACCACCAGATATCCTTGTCCTTTCAAAACATTCATTGCTTTCTCAAAGTTCTCTGACTTCACAAGAATGTAATCAGTATTATAAGTTGAGACAGCAAAAATTCCTATTTCATTTTCAGCAAGGATAGTTGACAGTTTAGACAAGATTCCTATCAGTGAAAAATCAAGAACTCCCTGAATGCGAAATCCATTCCACCCATCCTCTCGCTCGATTGTGTCAACAGGTGTATCTTCTGTTTTGCAAACAAGTGAGATTTCTTCATCAGTTTTGCCTATAAAGAAAAATTCAGCATCAAGGTTAATGTCATTCATACTCTTAACCTTACACACTGTTAATTCATCTGATAATCTCTTTAATTCCATTTTGTGCCCCTTGGCCAGTTTAATAAAAAGTTATTTTCTAATAAAAGCATCATCGATAGAAGGCAGATTCAGTTCTTTTGCCTTTTCATTTGCAAAAGCAACCTGATTCTCAGCAATATCAAAGCCAATACCTTTTTTCGCCCTTCCACATTTCACCAGCGAAAGCAGCTCACGGCCGTTATTACAGCAAAACTGTCCTATAGTCTTGCAATCATGACTCTATCTATGAATATTCATACGTGTCATATCAGGTTCATCATCTCCCTGCTGTATACTGAATCTTATCACGAGCCTTTACGTAAATCCATTCAAAATCGGTATTTATTCCGCTATTATCTTGGTTAGTGGTTGATGTAAGATCAGCAACTGTTTCCTTACAAAGAGCTATTACAACTTTATTCTTAGGAAGTTGTAGAAAAGTCTCCGTTAGTTTACATTGTTTTTCCCTCTGCCTTATCGTATTATTTTGGAAAAACAATGCCCTTCTGGCGTCTGCATTTTTGCGGAAGACGTTCGACAGCATTTGCATCGATTTGATTTTCTACAAAAGATTTTTTCCGGAGATGGGATTGCAGATGGAGTGAAAGTATGATTAGTAAAACAGAAGCTTTGGAAATCGCAAAAGGACTTCTCAAGGATATCGTTCAGTTAGATATTCATAGTATGCAGTCGCACCTTGATACGGTGACTTTTTGTCGGGAGACACGTCTTACAGAGGTCCAGTCCTGGCTGTTTCCGGACAGTCTCGAGCTGATCCTAAATAATGCACACAGGGAAAATATTAATTATTTTGAAGATTCTCTGCATCTCCGCATCGTTTTATTTTATCTTGATGGGATGCCGGTCTTGATTGGTCCGTATCTGTCGGAAGACATTACGGTGAAGCAGTGCACTCAAATCATCAATCACTACAAATTATCCATGTCTCATAATCATTTGAAAATCTATTACGGTCGTTTTCCGGTCGTATCGGATTTGCAGATGGGACGTATCATTGATGCATTGATGAAAATACTAAATCTTCAGAATCTTCCGGAACACTATACGTTCTTTAAAGATTCTGAAGATTCCGGTTCCGGAACCGATGCATCGGAGGGAAATGATATCAGTAATGCAAACCTCGAGATGCATTATAATCTGGAACAAAAATACATGAATGCC
>ONLM01000110.1 GCA_900318695.1 uncultured Eubacteriales bacterium
AATTGTTTTCTAAATTTTTTTCTGTATTACTCAAATTTTGTTTGCATTCTCTTTATTTCGGTATACAATGAAATCAGAAAATTTATTTGCTGGTCTGAAAATTATTTAGAAAAATATTTTTATTTTCACTCTGACAAAGCTGTAAAAAAAGAATGCTCCGGTTCGTGAACACTAGGCGGACCATTCCAGAAACAGCTGCTGCAGACAAAAGGAGGACAGTATGCGTCAGAAACAAGATCAGTCAGTGTCTATTGAAAACATTTACCAGCTGGACGGCCGGGTTCCCGTCGGAAAGGCCATCCCCTTCGGATTACAGCATGTACTGGCCATGTTTGTATCCAATCTTGCCCCTATTACCATCATTGCCTCTGCTGCACAACCGGCATTGACACAGGCACAGACTGCCATGCTGCTGCAAAACGCCATGTTCGTCGCCGGCATTGCCAGCATGATCCAGCTTTATCCGATTGCCCATAAGGTCGGATCCCGACTGCCCATCATTATGGGCGTCAGCTTTACCTTTGTCACGATCCTTAGCGTAATCGCTGCAAACTACGGCTATCCTGCTGTCATGGGCTGCGTCCTTGTGGGCGGCCTTTTTGAAGGCACGCTGGGACTGCTCGCCAAATACTGGAAGAAAGTGGTTTCACCCATTGTTTCGGCATCCGTCGTTACCGCCATTGGTTTCTCTTTGTTTACGGTCGGCGTACGATCCTTTGGCGGCGGATATACCGAAGACTTTGGTTCTTTCACAAATCTGACCATTGCTTCCATCACTTTACTGACCTGCATCATTTGGAATATTTTCATGAAGGGATATTTAAAACAATTATCCGTTCTGGCCGGTCTTATTGTGGGCTATGTCATTGCCTACTTCTGCGGACTTGTGGATCTGAATTCCATCTTTTCCCGCGGATTTCTTTCTTTTCCACGTCTTCTTCCGTTTATGCCGGAATTCCATCTGGGCGCCATCATTTCTGTTTGCATCATCTTCCTGGTTTCTGCCACAGAGACCATCGGCGACACCTCTGCCATGACTGCAACCGGTCTGAACCGTGAGATCACCGAAAAGGAAGTATCCGGTTCGCTGGCCTGTGACGGTTTCGCTTCTTCCATTTCTTCCCTGTTCGGCTGTCCGCCGGTGACTTCATTTTCACAGAATGTGGGACTTATTGCCATGACCAAGGTGGTCAACCGTTTCACCATTGCAACCGGTGCCTGCGCAATGATCCTGGCCGGACTGGTTCCTCCGGTCGGTAACTTCTTTGCCTCTCTTCCGCAATGCGTTCTGGGCGGATGTACCATTATGATGTTCGGTCAGATTCTGACATCCGGTATGCAGATGATTGCTTCCTGCGGATTCAGTCAGCGAAACATCACCATTGCCTCCCTGTCTCTGGCCATTGGCATAGGCTTTACTACTTCTACCGAAGCGGATATCTGGAAAATCTTCCCGGAAATCATCCGTACTGTCTTCTCCGGCAATGTAGTAGCCGTAGTATTTGTAGTTGCATTGCTTCTCAACTGGGTTCTGCCAAAGAACATGGAAATTCAGATGCTCAGCAGCAAAAAAACACCGGAGCAAAGCGGCAAGGCCATGAGCACACATCACATTGCCTGACTTTAATGTAAAAATGCAAAAAATATAAAAAAGCGCGGTCCGGTTCTATCATCCTGTGAAAGATAGAACCGAACCGCGCTTTTATCATCATTTTACGGGTCCTACGGCTTATGCGCCAAAGACTGCCTCATAATCCTTCTTGAACTTTTCAATACCGGAATCAGTAAGCGGATGCTTGCACATCTGCATCAGTACCTTGAACGGAACGGTTGCGATATCGGCACCCGTCTTTGCACACTCTACAATGTGCATAGGATGACGAACAGAAGCACAGATTACTTCTGTCTCGATATCCGGATACATCTGGAAGATGTCCTCAATGTCTGCGATCAGATTGATACCATCGGTAGAAATATCATCGAGTCTTCCCAGGAACGGAGATACATAGGTTGCACCGGCTCTGGCTGCAAGAAGTGCCTGTGTTGCAGTGAAGATCAATGTAACATTTGTCTTGATGCCCTCTGCAGAAAGAACCTTGACCGCCTTTAATCCCTCCGGAGTCATAGGGATCTTAACAACCATGTTCTTGTGAAGCTTGGCAATCTCACGTCCCTCTGCAATCATACCTTCTGCTGTAACAGTAGAAGCCTTAACCTCACCGGAGATCGGTCCGTCTACGATTTCTGTGATCTCCTTCAGTGTCTGCATATAATCTCTGCCCTCTTTGGCAATCAGACTCGGGTTTGTCGTAACACCGGCAATAATACCCATTTCATTCGCTTCACGAATCTCATCTACATTCGCGGTATCGATAAAAAACTTCATTTCTTGATCCTCCAAAATGATATCTATATTGATTCCGGATGGCAGTCACCCGGATATAGGAACCGCCCATAGACCCGGTCTGCGGGCGGTTCGAACATTCTTTATCAAAGACTCTCGATGGTCTTTACAACATTCTCTGCAGTGATGCCAAAATGCTCAAACAGAAGCTCCGCCTTTCCGGATGCGCCAAAGCTGTGCATGCTTACGGTCTTGCCATCAAGGCCAACATACTTGCCCCATCCGAAATCAGAAAGTGCCTCTACAGCAACTCTCTTACGGCAGCTGTTCGGAAGAACAGACTCACGATACTCTGCGGACTGTTTCTCAAATGCTTCCATGTTCGGCATGGATACGACACGGATCTTACGGCTGTCGCCCTTTGCGGCCAATGCCTTCTTTGCCTCCACGGCCAGAGATACCTCGGATCCGGTTGCAATCACGATTACATCCGGTGTACCTTCACAGTCATCGGTAATATATGCGCCAAGCTTTACCTTCTCCGCATCGGAACCTGGAAGCTGTGCCAGATTCTGTCTTGTCAGAATCAGCGCAGTCGGGTGATCCTTTGACTGTAATGCAGCCATCCACGCGCCCTCTGTCTCGGTACGATCACACGGACGAATCACTTCCATATTCGGGATGGAACGAAGCATAGCAAGCTGCTCGATTGGCTCATGGGTAGGACCGTCTTCTCCTACACCAATGGAATCATGTGTCAGAACAAAGATCTGCGGAATCTTCATAAGAGCGCTTAATCTGGCCATTGGCTTTAAATAATCGCTGAATACAAAGAAGGTTCCGACATAGGTGCGAAGACCTCCGTGAAGAAGCATACCATTGGCGATACCACCCATGGCAAGCTCACGAACGCCAAAATGAATGTTTCTGCCGGCCGGTGTCTCTGCCGAGAAGAATGCCTCTCCCTTCATATCGGTCTTGTTGGAAGGAGCAAGGTCTGCAGAACCGCCAAAAAGGTTTGCAATATGATCTTTCATGTAATTGATCACTGCGCCGGAAGAAGCACGGGTAGCCTCTGCCTTTTCTGCCTTTGCATAGTAACCGGCATCCTGAGAAAGCTTCTCGATATCCGCATCACTGTGATAACGATCCCAAAGCTCTGCCATCTCCGGGAACTTTGCACGATACTCTGCAAACAATGCATTCCATGCATCCTCTGCAGCCTGCTTGCCATCGGAAAGCTCCTTATAGTGTGCATAAACCTCTTCCGGAACGTAGAACGGCTCCTCGGATGGCCAGCCCAGAGTTTCCTTCATAGCCTTGACATTGTCAGCGCCCAGAGGCTCACCATGCGCACTTGCAGTACCCTGCTTTGCCGGACAACCGAAGCCGATGGTTGTCTTTACGGTAATAAAATACGGTGCCGTATCATCTGCAGCTGCCTGATCCAGAGCGGCAGAAATCTTGGCAAGATCATTTCCGTCATCTACAAGGAGTGTCTTGAAGCCAAAGGCCTCTGCTCTCTTTGCCACATCCTCACGGAAAGCAATATCCGTATTACCCTCAATCGAGATGTTATTTGAATCATAAAGCACAGTCAGCTTTGTAAGGTTCCAGGTACCTGCAAGAGACAAAGCCTCAGAGGAAATGCCTTCCATCATGTCGCCATCACCGGCAATGACATAGGTGCGATGATTTACAACTTCATAGGATGGCTTGTTAAAAACGGCAGCCAGATGCTTCTCTGCAGCCGCCATACCAACGGCCATAGAAATACCGGCGCCCAAAGGTCCGGTTGTCGCTTCAATACCAACCGTATGGCCATACTCCGGATGACCAGGAGTCAAAGAGCCGAGCTGACGGAAGTTCATTAAATCTTCCTTCTGCAGGCCAAAGCCGAAAAGATGTAACAGGGAATAAAGGAGCATGGAGCCATGTCCTCCGGAAAGGACGAAGCGATCACGATTCTCCCACTTCGGATTCTTAGGATTGATGTGAAGCTTGTGCGCCCAAAGTTCATATGCCATTGGTGCTACACCGAGCGGAAGACCCGGGTGACCGGAATTTGCCTTCTGGATCGCATCCGCTGACAGTACGCGGATCGCGTTGACAGACATGGTTTCAATATCTTGTGCCATAATCATTCCTCCAAATTGTTGTGCCTTATGTATTTCTTTTGTGGATGTATTCATCCTTTAAAAACAAGTAACATTCTAACATAAAATAATGTTCGAAACTACCTGTAATGGCTGAATTGATTTGCTAAACATTTAACAAATATTGCTATTTAGCATTGCCGTTTCTTAATGCAGCGGTAAAAGCATGGCATCAGGAACGCATCGGCAAAAATCCATGCGAGGGGTGACGCAAAACAGGCTGCAATAAAGCCGAAAGCCGGGACAAAGAAAAAGCCCACCAGACCGCGTGCCAGCATCTCACAGACGCCGGCCAGCACTGCAAGGCCGGAAAATCCCATTCCCTGAATAGCAAACCGCCAGACATTCACGATGACGAGCGGTATATAAAACAATGAATTGATCATCAGAAAAAGATGGGCATTGGCAATAACCTGCGTTTCCTTCGCGTCGATAAAGATCTTCGGAATTTCACCGCCAAAAAGGATCAGCAAAGCACAGACAAGAACGCTGTACAGGGAACCGATCTTTGTTGCCGACCACACGCCTTCCCGGATTCTGTCAAACTTCATGGCGCCGACATTCTGTCCGGCATAGGTTGCCATGGTTGCTCCCAGTGAATCAAATACGCAGCAGACAAAATTCGAAACACGCTGTCCGGCTGTAATGGAAGCCACGGCAATCGGACCGAGTCCATTGACTGCGGTTTGCAGAATAACGGAACCGATGGCCGTAATAGAATACTGAAGCCCCATAGGCAGTCCCATGGAAAGCAAATTCAGCATACGCTCTCCGTCCGGTTTTTCCTCACCATGGCGGAAATGAAGAATCGGGAATTTCCGTACCATATAAAGCAGACATAACAGACCGGCAACGCCCTGCGAAATCACGGTTGCATAGGCAGGTCCATTGACCGAAAAGCCCAGCATACCAATGGAAATACAGTCGAGGCCGATATTAAGTACTGCCGCAAGAATCAAAAAATATACCGGTGTCCGGGCATCTCCCAGAGAACGGATGACACTCGCCGTAATGTTATAAAGAAAGGTCACCGGAATTCCGAGAAATATAATGAAAATGTACTGATAAGCATATTCAAAGATGGAGGCCGGCGTGTTCATGGCAGTCAGAATATGTCTGGTAAGAAAGCCAATGATCACCGTAATCACAGCGGCAAGTCCCAGCGTGAGCCAGATAATATTCGCTACATAGCGCCGAAGCCCACTGAAATCCTGCGCACCAAAGCGCTGCGCTACCGGAATCGCAAAACCGGAACAGGTGCCGATGACAAAGCCGTTGATCATAAAATTAACGGCTCCGGTGGAACCGACACCGGCCAGGGCATCGACGCCCAGTAACCGTCCCACGATGATGGTATCCACCATACTGTAAAACTGCTGAAAAAGCGTGCCGAGCAGCATGGGAATCGCAAAGCCGAGAATCAGTGCGGTTGGATTTCCGCTCGTCATATCTTTCATCAATGAATGTTTTTCTTCCTGCACGCGTTCACTCATAGTTTCTCCCTGTATCGAAGAATACGCTCTCCCTTTTCCTGCAGATCGCCGTTTCGATAAGCCAGAAGCAGTTCTTCCAGATCCGCAATCTGCTGCTTCAGCTCGCGGCCATTGTCGGTCTCGCCGACACGCACTCTCTGCTTCATCTGCTCCACAATCTGGATCTCCGGCGTGTTTTCTCCGCCTTTATGAAAGTCCTTATGCTCCGCCAGCGCAAGATGACGGGAATTGTAAATGAGCGTGTAACCCGCAATGCCGGTTTTGGAATGATAAGCCTTTGAAATGCCGCCATCAATGATAAAGAGCTTGCCATTGGCCTTGATCGGACTCTCGCCATGTTTGGTTTTTACCGGTACATGACCATTGACTATGTGTCCCCGGCTGCTGTCTACGCCAAACTCCGCAAAGATACGATCTACAGCCGCCTCATCATTGCAGAATTCATAGTAGCTGTTAAACGGCTCGATATGTGTCTTTTTGTCTTCGATGAAACAATGTTCAAATGTCGTGATTTTCTCTTTTCCGAAAAGCGGAGAATTCGGGCCGCACCACATATACCAGAAAAGATCCGTCGCATACAGCTTTCCGGCGGGATCCACTTCCCCGTTCAGGAAATAGGCGTCAATGGCTTTTTCATTGAACCAGTCCATCAATGCTCTTCCGGACAATGCCCCGCGATCCGTCTGGATTTTCAGGAAGTTTCCCTTAGAATCCATCGGAATACAGCCATGATACAGAATATTGTTATTTACCACTTTATACATGGCACCGTGGGTAAAGAAAAAGCGGATATGTTTCTGCAGCTTCGCAGAATGCGTAAAGCTGTAGATCAGCGTATCCATCAGCTCCTGTTCTTTTTCCGTAAGGCGGTACGGATCTTTCGGATCGATAGACGGGAAATTCCGATCCTTTAACGGATAGGTTTCCCCATCGATTTCCACCGTTCCCTTCTCATAATCCACATGGTCCAGAAGCAGACGGTGCTCCAGATGATATTCCGGATGTCTACGGATCAGGGCACCTTCTTCTTTCAGCATAATGACAGAGATCGCCTTGCACATTTTTGCGGCAAGCTGCGGATTGACGGAATCGGAAACATTGGCATCCAGAAGATGCGGCTGAAAGCATTCGCACGGATCCTCTTTATAGATTTCTTCCGCATACATACTGAGCGGACGCAGATTAATGCCGTAACCGTCTTCCAGCACATCAAACGAATTATAGCTTGTGGCAATGCGAAGGACATTGGCGATACAGGCCGGATTTCCACATGCTGCCCCCATCCAGTCCGCATCATGATTTCCCCACTCAATATCCACATCATGGAAGCTCATGAGCTCATCCATAATGACATCGGCATGCGGACCACGATCAAAAATGTCGCCGATGATATGCAGCATATCGATGGTCAGATTCCGGATGAGTTCCGACAATGCCACGATAAACTCATCTCCCAGATCATTTTCAATAATCGCATCCATTATGCCCTGATGATACATTTTTTTATCCGGATCATGATGGTCAATATGCAGAAGCTCGTCAATGGCATAAGCGTAATCCTTCGGCATCTTTTTACGAACCTTGGAACGGGTGTATTTGGAAGAAACCACCTTGCAGATCTGAATCAGGCGATTCAGCGTGATCCGCTGCCATTCCGGTGTGTCCTGCTCTTTATGCTTCGGATCCGAAAGAATGTCACGAGGGTAATAAATCAGATTGGCAAGCGCGAGCTGTTCCTCTTCCGGCAGAAGATTGCCGAAGGTCTCGTCGATCTTGTCACGTACAATACCGGAGGAGCTTCGCATAAGATAGATAAATGCATCACTCTCTCCATGAAGATCAGAAAAGAAATATTCCGTGCCCTTAGGAAGTCCGCAGATTGCACGAAGATTGATGATCTCGGCACCGGCAGCGGTGGCAGTCGGAAAGCTTTTAGACAACAGTTTCAGATAATCTAGATCACGCATAAGCACCTCTTAAAATCACTGAAATATCTTTTCTTTATTATATCGGTTGGCAACAGCGGATTCTATAATCGTCGAAGATTTAACAAGTATTTCGGTAATAAAAACAACGCATCGGCTTTTCCATCGCCAGGCATCCTCTCCGGCAATGTCGGGGGATTCTACCGAAAAAAACAAAAAACGTGCCCACTGTTTCGCGGACACGTTTCCTGTTTCATCGGCAGACTGTATATTCTCCTGCCAAAATGTTTTTGGTTTATTCTTCAGTCGGACGGATCACCGATGGATCCACATCCTTTCGATTCAAAATCGCCATGAATTCTTCACCACTGATGGTTTCCTTTTCATAGAGATATTTCGTGATTTCGTGAAGCTTGTTTACATGATCGGCAAGAAGCTGATATGCCTTATCATGCTGCTTCTTTACAAGTTCTACGGTCATCTGATCGATTTTGGTCTGTGTTTCCGGAGAACAGCTGAGAGAAGTATCACCACCAAGATACTGATTCTGTAAATGTTCCATGGCAACCATACCGAACTCCGCCATACCATAGCGGGTAATCATGCCACGGGCAAGCTTGGTTGCCTGCTCGATATCATTGCTGGCACCGGTTGTCACAGACTTGAAAATCAGCTCTTCGGCAGCACGTCCGCCGGTCAGCGTTGCAATCTTGTTTTCAAGCTCCTCCTTTGAATACAGATAATGATTTCCTTCATCATCCACCTGCATGGTATAGCCCAACGCACCGGAGGTTCTAGGAATAATGGTGATCTTATGTACCGGCGCACTGTTTTTCTGCAAGGCCGCTACCAGCGCATGACCTACTTCATGATACGAAACGATCAGCTTTTCCTTATCGGTCATAACCTTGTTTTTCTTCTGATATCCGGCAATGACAACTTCAATAGACTCTTCCAGATCGGACTGGATCACGCGTTCTCTTCCGGCACGAACCGCACGCAGCGCAGCCTCATTGATGATGTTGGCAAGCTCGGCACCGGATACACCGGATGCTGCTTTCGCAATGGCTTCCAGATTTACATTTTCTGCCATACGAATGTTCTTTGCATGAACCTTCAGGATATCTACACGACCCTGGAAATCCGGAAGTTCTACCGGTACACGACGGTCGAAACGTCCCGGACGAAGCAGTGCCGGGTCCAGCTGATCCGGCTGGTTGGTAGCTGCCAGAATGATAATGGCCTTGGAAGAATCAAAACCATCCATCTCGGTAAGAAGCTGGTTCAGCGTCTGCTCAC
>ONLM01000222.1 GCA_900318695.1 uncultured Eubacteriales bacterium
CTTCAAACGATCGCCATGCAGAGAACTCTCCGTAGCCATGACAAGAACCTTGGGATGTGTGGAAGCCTCTTCCAGAACCGCCGGTTTGACTGCCGGCTCCATAGCTACAATAATACGGTTCGGATAGAGTGCCCGCGTATGATCTGCAGCGGCAGAAGTCGCTGTATTGCACGCTATCACCACGGCTTTGCACCCTTTTTCAAAGAGCATTGCAATATTCTCTGTCGTCAGCTTCCGGATCTCTTCCTCTGTTTTTTCTCCATATGGGGCATGTAAACTGTCACCGAAATAGAGGAAATTTTCCTGCGGCATATCTCTTTTCAGCACACGAAGCACAGAAAGCCCACCCAGACCGGAATCAAATACGCCAATCGGAGCATCTGCATTTTGCTTTAAACACATAAAAAATATCCTTATTTCTCTTAAAAAATTCAAACTCATCATACCACGTTTCCGTAATATTGCAATTTTTATCTCGATTAAATATACTTAGATTAATTATGACTTCGTAAAGGAGGCACTTTATGGATAGTGTTGAAAAAGTCAGTGTTGCCGAACTGATCAAAAAAGAAAATCTGGTGAATTTAACACCGGAGATCGATACGGAAAATAAATTCATGACCATCCCGGATGTTAACCGTCCGGCCTTACAGCTTGCCAACTTCTTTGACCAGTTCGATTCCGAACGTGTTCAGATCATTGGTAATGTAGAAACGGCATATCTCATGACCTTTGATAAGCCGGCCCGCCGCGCAAAATACGCCGCACTTACCAAATATCCTATTCCTTGTATCATTTATGCCCGAAACATCGAGCCGGATTCCTGCATGATCGAAGCCTGCAATACCGCCGGCATTCCACTCTTGCAGTCCCATCGGCCTACAACCGAACTGGAAGCGGAAATTATTCGCTGGCTGAAGGTTAAAATGGCGCCGATGATTTCTGTTCACGGCGTTCTGGTTGATGTTTACGGCGAGGGTGTTCTCATTATGGGTGACTCCGGCATCGGTAAATCAGAAGCTGCACTGGAACTCATAAAGCGGGGACATCGTCTGGTTTCCGATGACGTTGTTGAGCTTCGCAAGGTTTCCGATGAGTCTCTGGTTGGTACTGCGCCGGATATCACAAGACACTTCATCGAGCTCCGCGGTATCGGTATCATTGATGTAAAGCAGATGTTCGGTGTAGAATGTGTCAAAGATACCCAGACCATCAATATGGTCATCAAGCTTTCCGAATGGTCCAAGGAAAAAGATTATGATCGCCTTGGCTTAAAGGACAATTATACAGAATTTTTAGGAAACAAAGTCATTTCCTATGATATCCCGGTACGTCCGGGCCGTAATATCGCTGTCATCGTAGAATGTGCCGCCGTAAATAACCGTGCAAAGAAAATGGGATACAATGCCGCACAGGTACTCTATGACCGTGTAACAAAAAATATGCGTAATTCCGAGGAGAATGAATGAAAGTACTTCACGACGAACCACTAAAAAAACATACCAGCTTTCGCGTCGGCGGACCGGCCAAGGTCTTTGCGATTCCTGCGGATGAAGAAGAACTCCAGAAGTTAATTGCCTTCCTGCATGAGGAATCACTTCCTTTCTATATCTTAGGAAACGGAACAAACCTTTTGGTCTCCGATGAAGGTGTGGATAGAGTCGTTGTAGAAATCGGTAAAAACCTGGATCAGCTTACGCTTTTGAAAGAAGAGGGCGATACCGTCACTTTCCGTGCTCTGGCAGGTACTTTATTGGGGAAAACCGCATCCTATGCCGCCAAGCACCATTTAACCGGTATGGAAGCACTTCGCGGTATACCGGGAACCGTGGGCGGAGCCGTAACCATGAATGCCGGCGCTTATGGCACAGAGATAAAGGATGTTCTGGTATCGGCCGATGTTCTGACAGAAAAGGGAGAGCTCCGCACCTTATCTGCCGAAGAGCTGGACCTCGGATATCGTCACTCCATTATTCCGGAAGAAAACTATATTGTTGTATCCGCCGTTTTTCGGCTGAAAAAAGGGGACGATGATGCAATTCAGGCTGCAATGCAGGATTTCCAGCAGCGCAGACAGGATAAGCAGCCTTTGGACAAACCATCTGCCGGTTCTACCTTTAAGCGCCCGGAAGGTTACTTCGCCGGCAAGCTCATTGAGGATACCGGACTTCGCGGTTTCCGCCACGGCGGTGCCATGGTCAGCGAAAAGCACTGCGGATTTGTCGTGACCGACGGTCCGGCTACTGCCAGAGAAATCTATTGGCTTATCGGCGAGATTCGGAAACGAGTTCTTTTAGAGCAGGGTGTTGAGCTTACACCGGAGGTCAAGCTTTGGGGAAAATTCTGATTGTGACCGGCATGAGCGGTGCCGGAAAAACCATTGCATTAAAATCATTGGAAGATATGGGGTATTACTGCGTTGACAATCTTCCGATTCCACTCATTGAAAAATTCGCAGAACTGATATCCGATGGAAGCAGCACCTTCCAGAAGGCTGCCATCGGAATCGATGTCCGTACCGGTCTGGATCTTCCATTACTAAAGGAAGTCTTTGACAACTGGGATATTCATGGAAAAGTTGATTACAATGTAGTCTTTCTGGATGCCTCTGATGATGTTCTGATCAAGCGTTTCAAAGAAACCCGACGTGCTCATCCGCTTAGTAAAGATGGTCGTGTGGAAACCGGAATTGATGCGGAACGTCAGACCATGAAGTGGTTAAAGGAAAAAGCAGACTATATCATCGATACTTCTCATATGCTCACAAAAGAGCTCCGGGCACAGCTCAGTGATATATTTGAAGCGCATCACCAGTACGAAAATCTCCAGGTCACGATTCTATCTTTCGGATTCAAATATGGCATACCGGAGGATGCCGATCTTCTTTTTGATGTCCGTTTCCTTCCAAATCCATATTATGTGCAGGAACTCCGTACGCATACCGGACTGGAGCAGGGCATTCGGGATTATGTCTGTCGTGACGGCATTGCCGGTGAATTTCTGGAAAAACTATATGACATGATTTCGTTTCTGATTCCTCACTATATAAAAGAGGGGAAAAACCAGCTTGTCATCGGCATCGGCTGTACTGGCGGAAAACACCGTTCCGTAACCATAGCAGAGCTTCTGTATCAACAATTAAAAAAGACGGCCGACTACGGCCTCCGAATCGATCATCGGGATATCGGACGCTAATCTATGCCCATGATCGTCCAAGGGCCGATGACGGTCTGAAAAAAATCAGTTTGACAATTACGGTCAAACAGGTTAATATTCGCCAAAAGGCTGAATATTTCTAATAAAAATCAGCTTCTGATAAGGGAATTTAATCAAGATAATGTCATTTTCAAAAACCGTTAAAGATGAACTAAAGAAAAAAGACTTTACAGCATACGAAAAAGCAATTAAGATTTACAACAGTGAGTCTAAAAACCGCATAATACGGAACAAAATCCGTTCGGCTTTTATCAATTCCGGTTCCATCACAGACCCCAACAAGGATTATCATCTCGAATTTGTCTGCGGAACGGAAGCTCAGGCTGCATCCATACAAACAGATCTTCATACCTTTGGTCTTGATGCGAAATGCATGGAGCGCGGTCGTCATTATGTGGCCTATTTAAAAGATGCTTCACAGATCTCCGATGTTTTAAACCTTATGGGTGCCGTTGACGCCTTGATGGAATTTGAGAATGTCCGGATTTTAAAGGAAGTCAGTGAAAAGGTTAATCGCAGAGTCAATTGCGAAACCGCAAATATTCAGCGTACCGTATCCGCAGGAATCCGGCAGGTTGAAGATATCGAACTGATCGCCAGAATAAAAGGATTGGATTCCCTCGATCCTGGTCTTCGTGAAATCGCAGAATTACGGCTGCATGACCCAAATGCTTCTCTGCAGGAGTTGGCAGAGAATTTAAGCGAACCGATTGGAAAAAGCGGAGCAAACCATAGAATGCGCAAGCTTTCCCAAATGGCCGCTGCGTTGCGTGAAAATATTGAGGGCTAGATATTTTTCGGACGTTATTATTATTCACGTTCTGTTTGATTTCGGCAGAATGTTATGCATGGAGGACAAATAGTTATGAAAGACACAAACGTTACTGTGAAGTTACCTAAAAAATCTGATGATCATCCAGTTGCAATGCTAGTACAGATCGCAAGCCGATTCGAATCTCGAATTTATATGGCAGCTGGTACTCGCAAAGTTAACGCAAAGTCAATCATGGGTATGATGGCTCTCGGTCTTGATGATGGTGAAGAAATCAATGTATCTGCAGACGGTGCTGATGAAGAGGCTGCTGTAGAGGCATTAAAGGGGTATCTTACCGGCATCGCTGTTTAAGCATCTTAACGATTATAGTTTTCGAGCTGATCACGTTTGCGTGCTCAGCTCTTTTTTATATTTCAGAACATATATTCTTATTAAACTTTTTGTGGTACACTTATATCATTCGTATCCTTCCCGGCATTTCCCGCAAAAAAACCTTACTGTGAAATGCCGAAGACAGTTATCCGAAACGCTGTTTAACGGATTAAAGAAACATTCTATAGAGGAGATATCGTTTCATGGCATTTACTCATTTACATGTACATACATCCTATAGCCTTTTGGACGGCGCCGGACGAATTCCGGAAATGATCAGCCGGGCAAAGGAACTCGGCATGGATTCTATGGCCATTACGGACCATGGCGTCATGTATGGTGTAATTGATTTCTATAAAGAAGCAAAAAAGCAGGGCATCAAGCCAATCCTGGGATGTGAAATCTATCTTACACCGGGATCCCGTTTCGATCGCGAACTCACTAAAGGAGAAGACCGCTATTATCATCTGGTACTTCTGGCAGAAAACAATACCGGATACCAGAATCTGATCAAGATTGTTTCCGCCGGCTTCACCGACGGATATTATTATAAACCGCGCGTGGACTTTTCTCTTCTGGAACAATACCACGAAGGAATCATTGCTCTGTCCGCATGTCTTGCCGGAGAAATTGCAAAGGATCTGACGCGTAATCTCTATGAGGATGCCAAAAAAGCCGCCCTTCACTATCTTTCTATCTTTGGAGAAGGTAACTTTTTCCTGGAACTTCAGGATCATGGATATCCGGAACAGAAGCGCGTAAACGCCGGACTGCTGCAGCTCCATGAAGAAACCGGCATTCCTCTTGTTGCCACAAATGATATACACTATACCAACAAGCAGGATGCCGAAGCCCATGATATTCTACTTTGCCTGCAGACCGGAAAAAAAGTAAGCGACAGTGACCGTATGCGCTATCCCGGCGGACAGTTCTACATCAAATCGGAAGAGGAGATGCAAAGCCTGTTTCCATATGCGCGGGAGGCACTGGAAAATACCCATGCTATTGCAGAACGCTGTAATGTAGAGATTGAATTCGGCCATTATCATCTTCCGAAATATGATGTTCCGGAAG
>ONLM01000045.1 GCA_900318695.1 uncultured Eubacteriales bacterium
CGGACATTGGACGGCGAAGGAAATCGAGCGCGATGCGCGAGATGCAGCTATGAAGCCGTCAAGCGGACGCCGTGCTTGCACGGGCGGTTTCAAAAATTGTAACAAAATTCCACTAGATATTTTATGTAAAAAAAATTAGTATAAAGAAGTTCGCGAATGAACGGTATATAGAGTAGAAATGAAGGGTGTATAAAAATGAAAAAAAGATGGACTGCTTTTTTAGCGGCAGCGTGTATGGCTGTCATGATGAGCGCAACGGCATATGCGGATATCCCGGCATCGTCTGGGGAGAACAGTGCGGAGGGGATGAGCGCAAGTGCGGCCGCCGCGGCTGCAGCAAACAAAGCCATGGAATCAAAGGACTCTGTATCTTCTGCTGGTACGGAAGCCGCTACGGGATCGAAGCAGACCTCTTCCGGCGATGGAATGGACAAGAACCTGTCGCCGTTTGCCGCTATGGAAAATGCAAAGCGTCTTGCACAGGTCAATGGCATGAGCATTACCTATCAGATGCCGGATGGATCCACGGAGGTACTGGATAGTACTACGCTTGCCGGATGGGTAACCGGAGTGGACGGAACAACGGTGAATGTGGATGCCGCAAAGGTGCAGGCCTATGTTGCACAGCTTGCTTCCCGTATTGATACACAGGGCGGAGTTCAGCGCTGGCACAGTGCAGACGGAAAAGACAAGAGTGTTCCGACCACCTATGGATGGAAAGTGAATCAGGCCGCAGAATGTGCCGCTCTGATACAGAATATTCAGGCGCTGACCAGTGTGACCCGGGAACCGATGTACAGCATGCATGCCGTGCAGGCCGCGATGCCACAGTTTGGTACCAGTTTTGTCGAGGTGGATCTGGCATCACAGCATGCCTATTTGTATCAGAACATGCAGGTGATCTGGGATTCTCCGATTGTTTCCGGTACGGCGACCGATCCGGAGCGTGCTACACCAACCGGTGTGTACAGCCTGAGCTATAAGCAGACGGATCGTGTTTTAAAGGGAAAGATGGATCCGAAGACCAAAAAGCCGATTTATGAATCACATGTAGATTTCTGGATGCCGTTTAATGGAAGTATCGGTCTTCATGATGCGACATGGAGAAATAAGTTCGGCGGCAGTATTTATCAGAAAAACGGAAGTCATGGCTGTATCAATCTTCCGCATGACAAGGCAGCCGCTCTCTATAGCTTGATTCAAAAGGGAACCATTGTTGTGGTGGTATAAAAAGAAATGGGTGCTTTTTTCAGAAAAAGCGTTACGGATACGGTGCAGAAATGCACCGTATTTTTTACTATAATCGTAACAAAATTTCGAAAATAGACAAAACAAAAGCCGCTTTGCATGTCAGAATTGAGCAATTTGAATGCTTATATAACTTTTTGTTATGACTAAAATATTAAGAATTTCATTAAGAAATAGACGCAAAAGTTCAGATGTTTTTTATTGTGAGTTCACATTTAACCTGTATTATGAGTAGCATGTGCAGTAAAAAAATCGGAGGTTAGATATTTGATCGAAACAAAACAAGTAACACGAAACCATTCTATTGTGCCTGCTATGCTTTGCGCGATATTGACTTTTTTATTGATTACGATCGTTTCATGCTTTCCAAGCTATGCGGCGAAAGCAAGTTCCGGAGAATCCGTACTCGTCTTTGATGATGGCTCCGGTGTTGTAAAGGAAGATCTTAGCGGCGTGGATACGGAAGATGAGTCCAATCTTGTAAAAGAGACAGAGGCCTACCTCGGTTCACACGATACCGGTGCGGCACTTACAAAGGGTCAGCTGGTTGTCAACTTTGCCACACAGTTTATCGGAAATCCATATCGGTTCGGAGGTTCATCTCTTACGGCCGGCACCGATTGTTCCGGTTTTGTAATGTCTGTATTTCGTCAGTTTGGTGTAGTTCTTCCGCATTCATCGAGAGAACAAATGAGCTGTGGTGTGCCGGTAAGCGGCGGATTGGCTGCAGCACAACCGGGCGATGTATTGATCTACAGCGGACATGTAGGAATCTATCTGGGAAACAATCAGATGCTCAGTGCACTGGGAACCAAATACGGTATCACAGTCATTGCGGCAAATTATAAACCGATCAAAGCAATTCGCAGAATGCTTGTCTGATCATAGTAAAAAAGAAGTTCCATAATGGCAACATAAGTTACCATTATGGAACTTCTTTTTGCGTCCACAAACAGGTCGAGAGCCGATGAAGAAGCGATTCAGTCTATGTAGTCTTCATTCCGGGCTTGATACTCGACAGCACCATGCATCATTTTAAAGAGCTCCAAAGCGCTTCGGAAATACTGTTCCTGATTGGTGTTCGCCCAAATCAGTTTTCCCTGCCATGTTCCGTTTTCTTCCGCCAGGATCTTAACAATGAATGTTGTGCTTTCTTTTCGTTTTGCGCTCTTTTTTTCTTCCATACCATCCTCATCTGAACGTATTTATAAAGCACTTTTATCGTAACAGATGGAGGAATATAAAAATATTCATATTTTATACAAACTTATTAGACAAATTAATAAAATTTAAATAAAAATAGAAAAGAAAAATGATTTCGGGTATGGGAAAGGGAAAACGCTTATGCATCAAGACAAGCGGCCAGTGCCCGGATCTGTTCACTCGTTGTTGCCCAGCTTGTGCAGAAGCGAACGACAAAATGGTCAGAATCTGCCGGTTGCCAGCGGCTGTAAAGAACCCCTGCTTTGTCAAGCTTTGCCAATACGGTATTCGGAAGTACAAGGAACTGCTGATTGGTCGGGGAGGAAATAAAGAACGGAATGTTTCGCTCCCGGAACACCGCTTTCAGTTCTTCGGCCCGTTCGATGGCGTTTTTTGCAATCCGGAAATAAAGATCGTCGGTAAAAAGTGCATCAAACTGGACACCATTGAGCCGCCCTTTAGCGAGGAGTGCACCATGCTGCTTTACCATAGTTACAAATTGTCTTGGTGTATTGTGCTTTGTGAAAACGACCGCCTCGCCGCAAAGTGCGCCGACTTTGGTTCCGCCAATGTAAAAGACATCGGAAAGTGCGGCAATATCCGAAAGAGTGACATCGGTTGAAAGACTCATGAGACCATAGCCCAGTCGTGCGCCATCCAGGAAAAGCGGCAGTTTCCACCGGCTGCATACTTCGTGAAGTGCAAGAAGCTCTGCCTTTGAATATAATGTGCCGTATTCTGTCGGATGACTGATGTAGACCATTCCGGGGAATACCATATGGTCATGATCGGCATCGGCATAGAATGCGGATACGAAAGCATCCAGCTCTGCCGCATCCATTTTTCCTTCATGAGCCGGAAGTGCAAGTACCTTATGACCGCTGTATTCAATGGCGCCGGCCTCATGGACATTGACATGACCGGTTTCTACGGCCACTACACCTTCATATTTTTGAAGCATGGTATCGATGACGGTCTGGTTGGTCTGGGTGCCGCCGGTCAGAAAAAAGACGTCCGCCTCCGGACAGCCGATGGCAGTTTGGATCTTTTTCTTTGCGGAGGTCGTATAGATATCGGTGCCGTATCCTGTCAGCTGTTCCATATTGGTACGGGTAAGCGCTGCGAGAACGTCCGGATGACATCCTTCGGTATAGTCACTTGCAAAATTCAGCATAATAATCTCCTCGTCTTTATGATTCTTTCCGTGCTTTCTCAGAGCTCCGGCAGAGGGCACGAATCGTGCCTATTTTCCTAAGAGTAGCATAAATCAGCAGGATAAATCCATAAAAACTGCTCATATCTCCTATTACTGTAAGCGCTTTCCATGACGAAAAATCAGTGCTATAATGCAGTTAGTTGTAAAATTAACAATACGAAAGTGATTTGGAAGGAGCATTATGGAAACAGAACATAAGGATTGCGCCTATTGTGCAAAGGGCGCATTGGTTGAAAAATTCGGTTATGAGATTTGTGAGCTTCCGGCGTCTACGGTTTATCTTTTTAAAGAGCAGAGCCATCCGGGACGCTGTATTGTCGCATCAAAGCATCATGTATCCGAGATGCTGGATCTTTCTGAGGCGGATCGCGAAGCATTTCTCCGGGATGTGACAGTGGTAGCCAATGCGGTTCACAAGGTCTTTCATCCGGACAAGCTGAATTATGGAATGTATGGTGATACGGGCTGTCATCTTCATATGCATCTCGTGCCGAAATACAGAGATCAGTTCGAGTGGGGCGGTACCTTTGCCATGGATCCGGATCAGAAAAAAATTCAGGACAAAGAGGAACTGGAACGGATTTCCGCACCGCTCCGGGATGCCATTCTGGGATAAAAAAGCACGCCTGAAAGAACGTAAATAATAAGTACCCTCCTTACCGGTTGTCCGGTAAAGAGGGTACTTATTGTTTTTTCACATCTTTTTATACGCTAAAAACTTTTTTGTGAAGATTTGCTTTTGTCAGTGCGTAATAAAGACCGCATCCCAGAACACCGCATCCCAGAATTTCTCCAATGCCGACGGTCAGCATCATGAGAGGAATCGGAAGATTTGTGCCATAGGCGTAGCGAAGAACGAAAGGCACGATCACGGTGTTTGCAAGAATCGGAGGAAGGCAGGCAATGAATGGCCCCTTTGTCCGAAGCTTCCATGTGCCGTATGCACCGATCAGGGTAGCAAGACTTCCGAAAAGGATGTCTGCCAGAACAGCGCCTCCCAGAATGTTTGCGATCAGACAACCCAGAAACAGTCCCGGAATCGCTACCGGTGTGAACATTGGCAGGATGGTGAGCATCTCTGCGATACGAAGCTGCACATCACCGAATGAAATCGCGGAAAATACGATGGTGAGTACAACATAAATCGCTGCGGTCATGGCCGCCTGTGTCAGAAACAGAACACTTTTGTTTTTCATTATGAAATTCTCCTTTAGTTTTGTTTTACATGAGGAAGGTTTCGAACTCATGTATTGCGATATAGCGCAGTCTACTGTAACACAAAGAGATTCTTTCTTCAAGACAGGATATTGGCGGGAAGAAATGAGTGGAAAGGAGAGAAATGGAACTGCGATATAGATACAAAAACTACAGGTTATAGAAATACGAATAGATATAACTAATGGTTTATTGCAACCATTCCTTTCCACAGGTATAGTTTTAACTTAAACGGTCGATTTAATGCTTGAAAGCGTTAATTCGCATAAGCCGAAGGGGGAGAAAAGGAAGCTCTGCGTGAATATGGCTTTGCCATCCTTTTACTCCGGTGAAGCGAAAGAACCGTTTGAGTTCTAAAGGGAGTTATGATTATGGACAAGAAAAAACGAAGTAACTTTACGGGAAAGCTTGGGTATGTGCTTTCAGCAGCAGGCGCATCGGTAGGTCTCGGCAATATTTGGCGATTCCCATATCTTGCCGCGAAATACGGCGGAGCCATTTTCCTGATTATTTACATTTTACTGGCTGTTACCTTTGGCTATACCATGATTATTGCAGAGACCGCGCTTGGCCGTATGACCAAAAAAAGTCCGGTTGGTGCATTTGAGCATTTTGGACATGGATGGCAGTTCAGCCTTGGTGGCTGGCTCAATGCGGTCATTCCGATTTTGATCGTTCCGTATTACTCTGTAATCGGTGGCTGGGTTCTCCGTTATCTCATCGGATATTTCCAGCCGAATGGAGCCGCAACATTGGCATCGGACGGTTTCTTCAGCAGCTTCATTTCCAGTGGAGCAGGCGTGGAGCTTTGGTTTGTGGTATTTTCACTTGTCAATCTGGTGGTTATTTATCTTGGCGTACAGAACGGCATTGAACGTGTTTCCAAGTTTATTATGCCGATTCTTGTTGTGCTGTCCGTCATCATTGCAATCTATTCCATGACACGTCCTGGAGCACTGGAAGGCATCAAGTATTTCTTTGTGCCGAATTTCAGTCATTTTTCCTGGATGACGGTGGTTGCAGCCATGGGGCAGATGTTCTATTCTCTGTCCATTGCCATGGGTATTCTGGTTACCTTCGGTTCTTATATGAAGAAGGAAGTATCCATTGAAGAGTCTACAGAGCAGGTTGAGATTTTTGATACGGCAATCGCCGTTATGGCCGGTCTTATGATCATTCCGGCTGTATTTGCCTTTTCCGGCGCGGACGCCGCACAGAACCTGAAGGCCGGTCCAAGCCTTATGTTCATTACCATGCCAAAGATTTTTGCAAGTATGGGTATGGGTACGGTAATCGGTATTCTGTTCTTTGTACTGGTATTATTTGCTGCGTTGACTTCGGCGATTGCGTTGACCGAGTCTGCTGTTTCCACTTTTGAGGATCAGCTCCACTGGTCTAGAAAGAAGTCAGCACTGATCATGGGTGTGATCATGATCACATTGGGCACGTTGTCAGCTCTTGGATATGGCCCGCTTGCCGCCGTTACGGTCATTGGCATGCAGTTCCTGGATTTCTTCGATTTCCTTACGAACTCGGTCATGATGCCTCTGGCTGCTATGGCACTCTGCCTCCTTGTGGTTCGGGTTATCGGTATTGACAAGATCGCAGAAGAAGTAAAGCTTGGCGGGAAGAAATTCACCCGTAAGCCGGTATTTGATTTCATGATCAAATATCTCTGCCCGTTCTTTGTTGCCATCATTCTGTTCTCTTCCGTTGCCAGTGTCCTCGGTCTGATCAGTATGTAAGCAGAAAAGAAAATAAAAAGTCTGTCAGATAAAAAGTCTGTCCCCCGGGAATGATCCCGGGGGTTTTTTGGTTTTTGCAATCTTCTTAAGAATGTTTAATCTTCATTTTCTTTTATTGCATGTGGGGGAGACAGTTGATAAGCTAAATTCTGCTAATGAAAAGTGATCTCAATATGAGAAAAAAGATAAAGAAAAAGAGAGAAGAGAAAAGAATGGCGAAAATGAAGAATCGAATGTTTTGTGCGGCCCTTTGTGCATGCATAATTCTGCAGAACGGGATGGCATTGGCGGCATCACCCGCAGACGGCATTGTCGGGCAGGGACCGACCGGTACAGCGCAAGGCAGTCAGACCACGGGACAGACCACAGAGATCAGCGGCAATATGTCTACGGACTGGTGGCATGGTTATGTGAATGAAAACGGAAGCGCGGTTCCGGATTACCTCGAAAAGGGTACCGAGGTATCCAAATTCCAGAATATGAACGGAGAAATCAACTGGAAAAAGGCCAAGGCCGCAGGACTGGACTTTGTTATGGTTCGTCTGTCGTACGGCACAACACCGGATGCGTATTTTGAAGCCAATGTAAAGGGAGCACAGGCAGCCGGAATCAAGGTAGGCGCATATGTTTGTTCAACGGCTAAAAATATGAATGATACACTGGCGGAAGCACAGCTTACACTACAGAAGCTGCAGGGGATACAGCTGCAGTACCCGATCGCTTATGATGTGGAAGTCAATTCCATGCTTAGTGAAGGTGCGACCCCGCAGGATCTCACCAATATGATCAATTCCTACTGCAAGCTTATGCAGCAGGCCGGTTTTTATCCGATTGTCTATGCCAATAAAAACTGGATCGATAATCATATGATCAAGTCACAGATTCCATATGATTTCTGGTATGCACAGTATCCGGCCAATAAAGTCTACCGGCCGGCTTCCGGTGTAAACATTACCATTTGGCAGTCTTCGGAAAAGGGTGCGATCGACGGCATCAAGGGAAATGTTACAACCGAGCTCAGTTGGAAGTCCTATAACGGCAGCAGTACGGCAACAGGTCCGACGGCATTGTCAAACAATGTAGCTTCCGCGGCCAATGCTTCTTCCGATTCCGGAGTAGTGGCAAAGGGCGTGAAGCCGATCAGCGGCACCTCCGGTTCTTCGGCGGTGGTTGTCGGTGAAGGACCGACGGGAAGCAGTACATCCGGCAACACATCCGGCAGTGTCGGTGTCATTTCGGCGAACGGCCCGGCGCAGTCCTCTTCCGGTACGTCGGCCAATGTGAGCGCAACCGGAAATCTTACTCCGGACTATTCGCCGGCTTCCGATGGTATCGTTTATGACGGCGCACGAAGCGGAAACGGCTGGCAGAAAAATGTGGCCGGCAAGTGGAACTATTATCAAAACGGTAAATTCTATACCGGATTCCTGAAGGATACGGATGGCCGGACCTATTACTTTGATCCGACCAGCTGCAACATGGTGTTCGGCTGGCAGCTGATCAACGGAAAATGGTACTGGTTTAAATGGGACGGCATTATGCGCACCGGCTGGCATCTCATTAACAATCAGTGGTATTACATGGATGAAGACGGTACTACGGTGCAGAATGAGACCCGCATGATCAATGGTGTACAGTACCGCTTTGATGCAAATGGTGCCTGGATCGGCTGATGTCGGACCGGCAACCGAGAAGCTGCGGATTTTAGAGGATTTTCTTTGGATTCAGGTTTGTAAAGTGTGTATAAAACGCTTAAAATAAAAGTACCAATACGATCTCAATCGATAACACATGAAGGAGTGATATATGAAGATTTCATTCAGAAAACGGCTTCTCACGGTAGCCGGCATGGTTATGCTTCTGAGTGTACCAGCATACGCTGCAGGCAATGTGAGTACCGTGCGGATTGATCTCTGTCCGGAGGCATCGGACAGCATGGAGGCAGGAGACATCAACTATGGTGAGGAACCGGCTGTATATGACGGTCTCTATTTTGTTTACAACTATAGTGTGTCCGGCGGTACCAAAACGCCAAAGAAATCCTATACCTATACGATCGATATTCATCCGAATGGCGATGCAGCCTTTACGGATACCTGCGCCGTGGAAGTCAAAGGGGCAACGAAGGTCAAGATGCTTTCCCGGAGTGCTTCACAGATTCGTGTGGAAGCAACAACCTATCCATTCTATATATTGAAGGATCCGAAGAATTTCATGGAAAGTGCGGATGAATTTCAGTGGGACAAGGTGCCGTATGCGGACAAATATTCGGTCTATGTGTACTATACGGACAGTGAGGGAGACCGCCGGGAGGCACATATTACCACAAGCGGAAATAAGCATTCGGTCAATGTGGCCAGCTATAACAATGGAAGCAATACGGTTCAGTCCATTTCGGTTCAGGCGCAGGGCGGAACAAACGAAGGCAGCCGCTTTCTGGCGTCCAGCCAGTACATCATGAACAATGGCATGGTGGATACGGATAAGACTTCCAGTGAGTATGAGTTTCGCATTCCGACGGCCCGCACCAACGCCATTACCACCGGTACGGACAGCGCCAAGGTGAAAAATAAACATTCTGCCGAGAATCTTTACGGCCCTGGGTTTAATATTCAAACCGGTACGCCGACCACGACTCTGACAGGAAACGGCACGAAAATCACCGGCAATGCAAGCTGGATGCAGAAGGGAAATGACTGGTATTTTGTTCAGAACGGCAATTTTCTTACCGGATGGATCAGCACGGATGGAGTGAACTGGTTCCTTTTGGGAAGCAACGGTAAAATGCTGTCCGGACTGCAGCGTGTGGACGGCCGCTGGTATCTTTTGAACACAGTGCATGACGGTACCTTCGGACGGATGCTTACGGGCTGGTGGAAAATTAATGACAAATGGTACTATTTTAATGAGGCACATGACGGTACTTTCGGCGCCATGTATGTCAATACTGTCACGCCGGACGGGCGTCATGTGGGAGAAGATGGTGCCTGGCTTGGGTATTAAAATAGACAAATGTCCATGGAACGAGTATACTGAAATGCAGTATGCCCGTTCCATTTTTTGGGGCAAAAATGCGATGGAATGGATCGCTTTGTTCTTTGTGAGATTAAAACGCACTAAATAGTGTGTGAAATTAAGAGGTGAGGACATGAAGAAAACGGCACTTGTTATTATGGCGGCGGGTATTGGTTCCCGTTTTGGAGGCGGCATTAAACAGCTTGCCAAGCTGGGACCCCACGGAGAGATCATTATGGATTATTCCATACATGATGCCTTGGACGCCGGATTTGACAAGATTATCTTTATTATTCGTAAAGAGATCGAACAGGATTTTCGGGAAATTATCGGAAACCGCATTGAAAAGGTAGCGGACTGTGCCTATGCATTTCAGGAGATTGATAAGCTTCCGGCAGGCTATTCTGTTCCGGAGGGACGCCGAAAGCCATGGGGCACCGCACATGCACTGATTCAGGTACGGGAACTGATCGACTGCCCGTTTGCTGTTATCAATGCCGATGATTTTTACGGCAAAGAAGGATTTAAACTGCTGCATGAATATATGGTCAATGAGATGGATGACACAAAGCCTTATTTTGATATGTCCATGGCAGGTTATATTGTAGGCAACACTTTGTCGGATCATGGTTCGGTCAGTCGTGGTGTCTGCAGCATGGGGGAAGGCGGTTATCTCAGTGCCATTCGTGAGACCTATGATATCGAGCGTCGTGCGGATGGAAGCATAATGGGACAGGATCTGAAGGGCAATCCGGTTCCGGTGGACGGGGATGCCATCGTTTCTATGAATATGTTCGGTCTCCCGGAAAAGTTTCTGGATGTTCTGATCGAGCAGTTCCCGGCATGGCTCGACGTGTACGGGAAGGAATTGAAATCGGAGTACCTGCTTCCGGCGGAAATTGACAAGCTGATGCAGGCAAATCGTGCAAAGGTAAAGGTATTAAAGGATCA
>ONLM01000253.1 GCA_900318695.1 uncultured Eubacteriales bacterium
AGGAGCACGACGAGCAGCCTTGAGACCGTACTTCTTTCTCTCCTTCATTCTTGGATCTCTTGTAAGGAATCCAGCCTTCTTAAGAACTGGTCTGTTCTCAGCATCAAGGTCGCAAAGAGCTCTTGAAATACCGTGACGAATAGCACCAGCCTGACCTGTGTATCCACCGCCGCGTACGTTTACGAGAACATCGATCTTGCCCTCATTCTGAGTAGCAACGAGTGGCTGCTTAACGATGAGCTTCAGTGTATCAAGTCCGAAGTACTCGTCAAGGCTTCTCTTGTTGATAGTGATCTTACCTGTACCAGGCATGATGTAAACTCTTGCAACAGACTGCTTTCTTCTGCCTGTTCCGTAATTTCTGTTTGTAGCCATTTCGATATCCTCCTAATTAGTATGCGAGCTTAAGCTCTTCAGGCTTCTGTGCCTGATGATTGTGCTCTGCACCAGCGTATACAAAAAGCTTCTTGTACATCTGTCTGCCAAGAGCGCCGTGAGGAAGCATACCCTTGATGGCATACTCAAGTACCTTCTCTGGCTTGTTGTTCTTAAGATCCTTAAGTGTTGTCTCCTTCATGGAACCAACATAACGGGAATGTGAACGATAAATCTTCTGCTCGAGTTTCTTTCCTGTTACTGCGATCTTCTCTGCATTAACGATGATAACATAATCGCCGCAATCAAGGAATGGTGTGTAAGTCGGCTTGTTCTTACCGCGAAGAACACTTGCAACCTGTGCTGCAAGACGACCAAGTGTCTGGCCCTCTGCGTCTACTACGTACCATTTTCTCTCGATAGTAGAAGCTGTAGCTACGTATGATTTCATAACAACCTCCTGTTGTAAGGCTACCTACTCTGGTCTCACTCTCTAAATGGACTGATTTCAGTATTTAATGTAGCCCGGGGCTTTGCCCCTGCTTAAAAGTATCTCTGCCTATTTATATGCATAAAATGCCTATATAAATCAAACAGCTTAAACAGTATAAGCTCGTCTTCGTTCACTGTCAATCGGTTTTCTGCGAAATTTCAAGATTTTTCGCCTCTATCCAGCCAATCAACTGATCCAGTGAAGATAGCTGTGCATCACAAAGTTCCCGATACGGTGCAAGATCATTCATGTCCGGAATTCCAATAACATAACACCCCGCCGCATGGCCCGCGCGAAGCCCATTGGCCGAATCCTCTACAACCACGCATTCTTCCGGACGCAATCCTAGAGTTTCCGCACACAGTCTGAAAATATCCGGCTCCGGCTTTCCGTGCTCCACCATATCGCCTCCAATGATGGCATTGAAACAATCTTCCATGTGGACGGTAGAAAGATAGTGAAGCACCTGTTTCCGCATGGATGAACTTCCGATTGCCGTCTTGATTTCTTTTTCCTGCAGCCAGGCTATCGTCTCATCCAGTCCCGGTTTTTTCGGACAGCCTTCCTTTTCAATAATTTCGCGGGCGCGCTGCATACGTATTTCCCGTTCCACCGGATACTTGTGGTTCGGATTCACTGCTTCAAACACCGCAGTACTCTTCGTCAATCCTGCACCGCGCATCTGATCCAGCATTTCATCGGTAATGACGTAGCCGCGCGTCGGCTGAAGTTCATACCAGACACGACGGTACAATCGTTCCGTATCGAACAACGTCCCATCCATGTCAAAAAGAACGCCGCGAATCTCTTGCGGATGCATATCATTTTTTAAAATGCTTTCCAGTTTTTCCATTCGATTCTTCCTCTGCTAATGATTACTCCTGTCCGCATTCCCGATATCATCGTACTTTAATTCTTCCAACATAAGTCCACAGGCCGGAACAGTCGGCCCCGCCTTTGTGCGATCCTTCGCCGCAAGAATTTCATCCACGTCCTTTGGATCCAGCTTTCCAATCCCTGCCTGCAGAAGCGTCCCCACCATAATGCGGATCTGATGATACAAAAAACCAGATCCGCAAATATCAATTTTCACCTCATCATACTGCATTGCTTTTGAAATCGAAGCGGCTTCCAGCTCCGGACGCGCCGCATCTAAAACAATGTTCGGGGCATTGCTTTCAGAAGTCTTCGCTATAATGCGAATACTGTAAATCTCTCGAATCGCATCACCACCGTGCTGAAACACCTGCGAATCCGGGTTTACAAAACTGGTAAAATCATGTGTTCCCAACATATAAAATGCGGCTTCACACATACGGTCCAGTCTTAGCGGATACGTATAGTTATAATGATACAGCCGGCCAAGCGGATCCGGTATGCGGCGATTATCAATGCGATAGCTGTAGTGCTTTTCATGTTTTGCATAACGCGGATGAAAGTCCAATGGCATATCCTGTGCCTCCAGAACACGGATATCTTCCGGCAGCCTGCCATTGATCGCCGCCGGAAAATTAGCAGCCGGAATCGTACTTTCTGTATCGAATACGGCCACATTCCCCTTCGCATGCACACCGGCATCCGTCCGGCTTGCTCCGATCAGCTGCAGTGTCTCTGCCTCCTTCGGAATCAGTTTCTGCAAAGCTTCCCGAAGCTTCCCCTCAATGGTTAAAGGCTCTGTTTTCTGTGCCTGCCAGCCACGATATCCTGTTCCATCGTAAGCTACAATCAATTTCACTCGACGCATACACACCTCGCAGTCTTACGGAAGCGGCGCAAAACGGGATGCAACACATAGAACAAAATACAGGAACATGAGCACATAACCAATCTTGTCACGTGCCTCATACTGTAACGGTTTCATCTTGGTGCGGCCTTCTCCGCCGCGATAACAACGGGCTTCCATGGCCATGGCCAAATCACTTGCCCGTCGGAATGCACTGATAAAAAGCGGTACCAGAATCGGCACCATTGCCTTGGCACGCTGCAGAATATTTCCGGACTCAAAGTCGGCGCCACGAGCCTGCTGTGCTTTCATAATCTTATCCGTTTCCTCAATCAGAATCGGAATAAACCGAAGCGCAATCGACATCATCATTGCAATCTCATGTACCGGCACACCAAAGTGCTTCAGACTGCCAAGACCTTTTTCAAGGCCATCTGTAAGCTGATTTGGCGTCGTTGTCAATGTCATAAGCGACGAACCGAGTACAAGCAGGATCAGACGGAATCCCATCATGAGTGACAGCCGAAGACCCTCATGTGTTATTTTCAAAATCCAGACCTGCACGAGTACATTACCCGGTGTCAGGAAAAGATTAAAGCTTACAGAAATCAGTAAAAGAATCAGAATTGACTTTAATCCTTTGGTCATGAATTTGAACGGAACATTGCTTAAATGAATGAGTACTCCCAGCACAACGGCTGCCACCAGATACATTACCCAGCTTTTAACAATAAAAAGATCAATTAAGAACATCAGCGTTCCAAGAAGTTTCACACGTGGATCCAAACGGTGAATCAGCGAATCTACCGGATAGTACTGTCCTAAAGTTATTTCTCGTAACATCAGCGTACCTCCTTTCCGGATTCTGCCGCCGGCTCAATATGACGGGCCTTGCCTTCTTTATAAAGTTTTACGATTGCGTCACACATCTCGTCTACCGTGTCCGGACGCTCATAAAAGCGGATGCCAATGTTCTTTAATTCATGTACAAGATATGTCATCTGCGGTGCACCAAGCCCCATGGTCTCAAGTTCCTTGTAACGTTTGAAAATCTCTTCCGGCGTACCGGTCATCTTTAGTTCGCCATGATCCAGAACAATAACCTGATCTGTATAGCGCGCAATGTCATCCATAGAATGCGAAACCAGCACAAT
>ONLM01000152.1 GCA_900318695.1 uncultured Eubacteriales bacterium
ACGGTTTCATTTGCCAGAATCGCATTCGCGTCCGATTGTTGCAATGCGGCCCAGTAATATGGATTGGACATTTCGGCAGTAACATCCGGCATGAGTGCGGGAGATGCAAAACCAATTCCGGAAAACAAAAAACAAAAGACGGAAAACAAAAGAACGTGAAGAAAACAATTGCGGTGAAAAGAGTGACGGTTCAATGCAGGCCTCCTTCTGAAAAATGTTTAGACTTACGCAACCCAAATGTCAGTACGGAAATGCATGAAAATCTCTGCATTTAATAGAAAATCAACATGCAGAAAAAGCACTGAGGATATCTTTAATATAATCTATTTATGCGATAAAATAAAATAAAAAATTGCATGAGGGAGCAATTTATGACCGTGTTTGAACGAAAAGGATAGTGTATGGAGACGAAAAGAATATTTAATGGAAAACGAGATTACCTGTATCTTCTTCTTTTTCTGGTTATTTTTATTAATGGATTTGAATCGGGTGGATATCAGGCAAGCCTCTGGAGCATTGGAAACACCTATGATCTGAGTAAGACCAGTATGGGTATATTTGCTTCGGTAGAACTTACGGCTACTATGCTGGCTCCGATTATCCTTGGAAGCTGGGCGGACCATACGGGAAAGAAAAAAAGTATTGAGATTATGCTGGTTCTTCAGGCGTTGGCAACGGTATGGATCTTTCTCAGCAAAAGTCAGACCAGTTTTTTGCTCGCTGTATTTATTGTCGGACTTACTACCAGTGCGCTGCAATTCATATCCATTGCCATGCTTGCGGATGAATATCCGGTCAGTCATTCTTCTAAGATCGGATATATGACATCCATGTATGCACTTGGCGCATTTACTGCACCATTGATTGTACACTGGTATATGGAAATCGGATTTTCATGGCGAACATTATTCCTGTTGCTGGCGCTTACATCCATCGTTGCGGCGATCGGTATGTTTACGACGATGGAAGGCATAAGAGAGAGCCGGTCAAATACGACAGGAGAGGAAATAGAAGGTAACGGTGGAGAATTTGTGCTGCTGGGTGTGGTGCTTCTCGCCGTTATTATGTGCATCTATGTAGGGTTTGAAAATGGATTTTCGTTCTTTATTGATTCGTATTTAAAGGATGAGCTCGGAGATTCAAAAGGAAAGCTTGCACTTTCTGTGTTCTGGGCCGTTATGATCCCGGCCAGAATTTTAGTTGGCCATTTTTCCGAGCATACAAAAAAGATTCTGCTTGGCTCTGTTATTGCCATACCGCTTTTAACAACGGTGATTGCATCGGCGACAGACGGCATCAGCATTATTTTATTATGTATTCCGCTGGGCATGGCCAGTGGTGCGATTTATCCGTCGGTTCTTACTATACTGATGAATTTTTCCGGGAAGAGAACGGCGATGGCAACCGGCCTTATAACAGCAGCAACCGGCCTTGGCGCAAATGTATTTACGGCAATGACCGGATTTCTGGTTGATATTTTTGGTTTTCGGAATGCTTTGGTCATTCTGGCTAGCTTTTTCATGATTTCAATCATTTCCGTTCTGCAGGTGAAGCATCTGCTTATTCGTTTGGGAAAGCGTAAAGACTGATTGCAAAGCAGAAGGTTTAAAATCTACGGAACCGGTGCGATTCTTTCCAATGACATTGCTACCATGGAACGAATACGATATGAAGCACAGGTCAATGTCGGATCTGTGATCAGTCCGTTTAATTCCTGGCAGATTTTTAGAGGTGCTGTGACGTTTCCACTCAGGATGCAGAAAATAAATGCATCTGCTTTGGCGATAGCCGAATGGCTGGAAAACAGAGAAAATGTCACGTTCGTATCCTATCCGGGATTGGAAAGCAATAAAGGACATGCGCTTGCAGTTCGTCAGATGAGAAACGGATTTGGCGGGGTTATTTCCTTTGGTATAAATGCAGACGATAAAGCTGTAGAGAAATTCTGTGCAGCACTTAAGGTAGTTACATTTGCTGTATCGCTGGGACATGATGAAAGTCTCATATTTCCACAGCCAAGTTATGATGAAAGGATAGATTTATATCCTGAAGTTTTCCGCAAGGGATTCATACGGTTTAGCGTAGGACTTGAAGAAACAGAGGATATTATAGGTGATCTTGATCAGGCATTTAAATCGATTGGACTATAGAGTTTGGAAATTCAGGAAGTTCATTAATTGTAATTGACAGATTGGATTATGACTTTTATCATATAGCCTATATAACCGATAGGTATATAGGGAGAATGCAAAAATACATGCTTAATGAATTTTCAAGAACGCAGTTGTTATATGGTAAAAATGCTATGGAAAAGCTGGCACAAAGCAGAGTGGCGGTTTTTGGAATAGGCGGAGTAGGTGGCTACGCGGTGGAAGCTCTGGCAAGATCAGGAATCGGGGCGTTGGACCTTATTGACGATGACAGGATTTGTCGTACCAATATAAACAGACAGTTTGTGTAACGGGTGAGGTGCCCCTAAAAAGTAAGATTTCATTTGCGAGACAGCTACGGCTGCCTCGCTATTTTTATGCAGTCAGAAGGGAGCGCCTGTATTGAAAAGGCTGTCTGTTTTATTGCTATGTTTAAAGCGAATTGCTTGTAAGATAAAAAAACACAAGGTACGGGTTCATTAGGTGAGAACACATGGTGACCGGTTTAAGAAGGAATTAGAGTATTCAATTTTATCGAGAAGACCAGCTATGAAAAGTCAAGCATAGATTAGCAGAAAATTATCTTTTTTATC
>ONLM01000013.1 GCA_900318695.1 uncultured Eubacteriales bacterium
TATGTTCCCGAGCCGGTATCCGGTGGGAGTGATTACGGGAATTTTAGGGGCACCGTATCTGCTGTATCTTTTGATCCGTATGAATCAGAAAGGAATTCGGACATAATCCATGAGTAGAAATACATTAGAATCACAGCATTTGTCTGTAGGCTATGCACAGAAACCGATCGTAAAGGAACTTAGCATTGCACCGCCGAAGGGGAAAATCACCGTGATTTTAGGGGCGAATGGCTGCGGAAAATCAACCCTGTTGAAGTCGCTTGCCGGACTATTAAAGCCCTCCTCGGGGATTGTGACCCTGGAGAATCGCAGACTGACGGACTATCGTCCGAAGGAATTGGCGCGGAAACTGGGCCTGCTTCCGCAGTCACCGATCGTACCGGAAGGAATCCGGGTGGCGGATCTGGTGGCACGGGGACGTTTCCCATATCAAAAGTTCATGCAGGGTCTTACCAAAGACGATTATAGAAAAGTGGAAGAGGCGTTGGAACTGCTGGGCATCGCGCATCTTGCCGACATTCCGGTGGAGGAACTGTCCGGCGGGCAGAGGCAGCGGGTATGGATCGCATTGGCAATCGCGCAGGATACAGAATTCCTTCTTTTAGATGAGCCGACAACTTATTTGGATATTGCATATCAGGTGGAGATTCTGGATATTCTGAAAGAAATCAACAAAAAAAGAACCACAACCATCGTTATGGTTCTTCATGATATCAATCTTTCCGTTCGCTATGCCGATCATATTATTGCGATGAAGGAAGGACAGCTCGTGGCACAAGGAACTCCGGAAACCCTGATCACAAAGGAGTTAATGAAAGAAATTTATGGATTAGAGTGTCAGGTCTTTCCGGATCCTGTTTCCGGAGCGCCGTGGGTGATTCCCTTATCGGGACATTAAGAAAAGACGGCAGCGGCCGGGGTGTCAGCAATATTTTTGAGAAAGGATATTGGCGGCACATTGACTCATTTTGTGCCATTCACAATTACCGCAGATGGATTCAAAGGATTCCTTGGTCATATGCGCATCAATTTCCCGGATCAGCTCTTTATAGTGATAGTCCTTTTCTTCCAAGTGAAAAAGACGCATCACAGCGGCATCATATTTTAAAACCTTGGCATCGTCCTTGCACAAGCCCTCACCCAGTTTGTTTGGACAATGACTGCACAGGTCATCGGTAGAACAGCGCAGTGAAATAGTGAATGTATCCTCATGACGCATTCGGTTAACCCAGTAATTCATGTTTTGCACAAAGTCATCCGAGTATCCGTGACCGGAATATCCCTGTGTACAGAGAAGATGATGTGGTCTTAATATCATACGGCAACCTTACGGGAAGAAAGCACGTCAGAGCGAAGAAGGATACGCTTTACTGCGGGGCCGATTGCTGCGACTAGAACGATCTTCAAAATAGAAGTCGGAATAAACGGAGCAACGCAGGCAGCAAATCCGGCAGCAAAGGTACTCTTAGCCACGAACATGAACCAGACGGTTCCGATGAGATAATTTAATGATGCACCGATGACAAGGCCGATCAGCAGTAATACGTAGTAAGGAACCTTGCTGCTCTTTACGAGCTTTGAACCGAAGCTGTCACCGATTCCGGCAAATAAGGCAAGAAGCGGGAAAGATACAATGAAGCCGCCGGTCATTCCGGCAATGGAACCTAAACCGCCGCTGAAACCCGCAAATACAGGAAGTCCGACAGCACCAAGCAGAACATATACTACGGTTGCGATAGTGCCATTTTTTGTTCCGAGCAGAATACCGGCCAAAGGAATGATTAAAGTCTGCAGTGTCATAGGAACACCGCCTGGAAGCGGAATACCCGGTAACTGTGAAATGGCGCAGATAATTGCTGCAACGACACCGATCTGCGTAATTTCTACGATATTATTGTTCTTCATGTGTGAACCTCCGTGTTGTTAAATGTAAACCGTAGACAAGTATAAGGTTGACTATATGGATTGTCAACCAAAAATAGATACAATGTTAACAAACGCGTGCCTCGCAATGGATATCCCATATATGTATAAATAAAGCCGGAGCAGGAATCCCTTTTGAGGATTCTGTTCCGGCTCGTTTTGTAAATAATATGGTACGTTTGAGTTTTACCGATCTTACTGCTTTTTGTTAATGAAATCCGAAACACCGATTCCGAGATCGTTCTTCATTTTGGTGTCAGCCTGTACATTCTGCATTTTATAGTAGTCCATGACACCCAGATTTCCGGAACGGAGTGCCTCTGCCATTGCCTTCGGAACTTCTGCCTGTGCCTTTACGACCTCTGCCTTCATTTCCTGCTCCAGAGCGACCGCCATGGCACGACGCTCCTCGGCTTTGGCTTGGGCGATCTTTTTATTGGCTTCGGCCTGCAGGCTCTGCAGATTTGCACCGATGTTTCTGCCGATGTCGATATCCGCGATATCAATAGAAATGATTTCGTAGGCAGTGCCGGAATCCAGGCCCTTTTCCAGAACGACCTTGGAGATTTCGTCCGGGTTTTCAAGAACTTCACTGTGGGTGGAAGCGGAACCTACGGTTGTGACAATGCCTTCGCCGACTCTGGCAAGAACGGTGGCTTCTCCGGCACCGCCGATCAGCTGACGGATGTTGGTGCGCACGGTTACTCTCGCTTTTACAAGAAGTTCGATACCGTCTTTTGCGACGGCAGAAATCTGCGGTGTTTCGATGACCTTAGGGGTTACGCTCATACGCACGGCTTCAAATACGTTTCGGCCGGCAAGGTCAATAGCAGAAGCCTGTTCAAAGGACAGATTCATTCCGGCGCGTTCAGCGGCAATCAGTGCATTGACTACGTCATCCACATTGCCGCCGGCGAGATAATGCGCTTCGAGCTCATTGACATAGACTTTGATGCCTGCTTTGGTTGCCTTGATCATAGGGGCGACGATGCGGGCCGGTTTGACACGGCGGATCTGCATACCTACCAGAGAAAAGAGACCGATGCGAACGCCGCTGGCGATGGCGGAGATCCAAAGCCCAACCGGGATGATGGAACAGAAAACAGCAAGAAAAGTAATAAAAATAACAACAACGATCATATGAGCGATCATGCGGGTTCCTCCTTGACTAAAACCTGATTGTTCAGGATTTTTGTGATTTGAATGCGGGTGCCTTTTTTAATGAATTCACCATTTGACAGGACGTCCAGAACGGTTCCGTCGAAATCCCCTTTTCCGGAAGGTCTCAGATCTGTTTTTGCAATACCGGTGCGGCCCTCCAATGCCTCCTTACTGTGATTTTGAAATTGTTCCTTGCCTTGGATTTCCGTATCCAGCCGGATCGGAGAATGGAAATGTGATGATTTCAGAAGGTGAATACTGACCAGCATCATGCCTAGAATGATGAGAATGGAAACGGCAGACAAAAACACGATTTGGTTCAGTGATTTTGCGGCCATGCCGATTCCGGTGATGGCACAGATGATGCCACTGATACCGGGGAGACCGAATCCGGGAATATAGATCTCTATACAGAGAAGAGAAATTCCGATGACCAGTAGCACGATGCCCAAAAGCTGAAGTGCGTCCATACTCTATTCCTTTCTGCTATCTAAGATATGCTTTATTCCATCATATCGGAAAATGAAAAAGAAAACATTAAGACTCGGGATAATAATTCTTAAATTAATTTAACGATGGAAATGAAAGAAGCAGAAGGAAGGAGGCTTGGACCGACTATATATAGAGCGAAACTATAACAGACTATTAAAATCAAGTAATTGTCTTGAACGATTTCGGACTCTATACTTAGCACCATCATCAAAAAAAGAGGTGCAGCGATGGCGGACAGAAGAGAAACGATCAAACAGTTTGTGAAGGACAATTTAAAGACGTATCAGGATATTGCATTGCAGATTCATGAACATCCGGAAGTATCAAATTATGAATTCTTTGCCAGTAAGATCTTATCGGAGCAGCTTGCCAAAGAGGGATTTGACATTGAACTTCCGGCGGCAGGACACCGAACCGGTTTTGCAGCGACCTATAAGAGTGGAAAGCCGGGACCGGTTGCCGTTTTCCTTGCAGAGTATGATGCATTGGGCGGTCTGGGACATGGATGTGGTCATAATATTTTCGGAGCCACTTCTTCTCTGGCCGGTGCGGCTTTGAAACAGGTAATGGATGAGGTTGGCGGTGAAGTCAGAGTCTATGGAACGCCCGGTGAAGAGGGCGGCGAGAACGGAAGCGCCAAAGGATCGTTCGTAAGAGAAGGCTATTTTAAGGATGCCGATTTTGCATTGTGCGTACATCCGGGCGGTGACAAGGAACATGGACTTTCCGCAAGAAATTATGCATGTGCTCCGGTGGACATAGAGTTCCATGGAAAATCCGCGCATGCGGCAGGTGATCCGCAGGATGGAATCAATGCACTCGATGCACAGATTCTGGTATATAACGGCATTTCCGTTCTTCGGCAGCAGCTTACCGACCGGATCCGTATTCACGGTGTGATTGTCGATGGCGGTACTGCACCGAATGTCATTCCGGATTATACCAAATCCAAATGGTATATTCGTGCAACCGATATTGATACGCTTCATGAATTAAAAGCAAAGGTCGAGAACATTGTGCAGGGCGCTGCATTGGCAACAGGATGCAAGGGAAGCCTGAAATTATATCAGAACCTGGTAGAGAACATGGTTGTAACCCCATCCTTTGATGCCATTTATGAAAAAAATCTGGAACTTTTTGGCGAGAAGATCACGCATAAGCCGGATAAGGTGGAAGCCGGTTCCAGTGATGTAGGCAATGTATCGCAGGTGATTCCGACTATTCAGCCGCATATTTCCATTTCGGATACGAAGATCGCAGGACATTCCATTGAGTTTGTGCAGGCGGCTGCAAGTGAAAAAGCGCTAAAGTCTATCGGACTGGGAGCAAGTGTACTTGCTTTTTCTGCACTCGATCTTCTGGAGGATCCGGAACTTCTTTCAAAGATCAAGGAAGATCATCGCTGGCATGTGGAGCATCAAAAAGACATTGTGTGACACATGAAAAAAGACAGGAAGTCAGAAAATCATAAAATCAGGAAGTTAGGAAGAAAGTATGATTGAAATTGAACATTTGGAAAAAACCTATGATTTGAACAAACATAGTGTTCATGCCGTTAATGATGTGAGTGTAACCATTCATGACGGAGAAATCTATGGAGTCATTGGCTATTCCGGAGCGGGAAAAAGCACGTTGGTACGATGTATTAATTTTCTGGAACAGCCGGATGCCGGGGCCATTACCATTTCTGGGTTCGGAAAAGTAATCGCAAACGGCGGACATTTGATTCTGGAAAGGGATGGACGGCAGACACCGTTGAGTGACAAAGAACTACGCGCGTTACGACGTTCCATCGGAATGATCTTTCAGCATTTTAATCTTTTAGACCGGAGTACGGTCTTTGACAATATCGCATACCCTCTGCAGTACCGGAATTACAGTAAATCCGAAATCCGAAACCGGGTCAATGAACTTTTGAAGCTGGTCGATCTCGAAGACAAAAGAGACGTATATCCTTCTCAGCTTTCCGGCGGGCAGAAACAAAGAGTTGCGATCGCGAGAGCACTCGCCGATTCTCCGAAAGTTCTTCTTTGCGACGAGGCAACCAGCGCGTTGGACCCGGATGCAACAGAATCCATTCTGCATCTTTTAAAAGAACTGAATCATAAGCTCGGGCTGACCATCGTTCTGATTACACATGAAATGGCTGTCATTAAGGAAATAGCGGATCATGTGGCCGTAATGGAAAACGGTCGGGTTGTAGAGGAAGGACAGGTATATGATCTTTTCGCTTCGCCACAGCAGCCGATCACGAAGCGTTTTGTGGCAAGTTCTAACGGGCTTGGAAAGATCCGTAAACTTATTGATGATCAGGCGGTCAATGCCGTTCCGACAGCAACAAAGCAGCTGATCCGGCTTACGTTTATCCGAAGTTCGGTCAATGATGCATTGATTTCCCGGGTTTCCCGAGAGTTTGATGTGGATCTGAGCATTGTTCTTGCTAATGTGGACCTCGTGGAAGATACACCGCTTGGTTCTCTCATTGTAGAGCTTAGCGGTGCAGCCGAAAATGTGAAGAATGCATTGGCCTATATTACGGAAAGCGGCGTACGCGTGGAAGGAGTAGAGTGATGAAAGATTTGTTTCAGGCATTATTCCCCAATGTTGTAAAGTACTGGAGCATGTTTATCGATAGTCTGGTGGCTACGGCACAGATGTTTCTGATTGCAGGAGCGCTGACACTTCTGATCGGCGGAACCTTTGGCATTCTTCTGATTGTCACAAAACCGGATGGTATCAAGCCAAACAAAGCAGTTCATGCAGCGTTTGAACTTATGACAAATGTCTTTCGCTCCATTCCGTTTATTATCTTGCTGATCTTTTTGATTCCGCTGACCCGTTTTATTGTTGGTACGTCTATAGGCGTAGCAGGAGCCATCGTTCCCTTGGTATTCGGTGCGGTTCCATTTTTTACCCGTCAGGTGGAAAGTGCATTGAGCGATGTGGATACCGGTAAGATCGAAGCTGCCAGAGCGATGGGCAGTGGTACCTGGGGGATTGTTTTCCGGGTATATCTTAGAGAGGCACTGCCGGATCTGATCCGAGTCGTTACGATTACAGCCATTTCGCTGGTAGGACTTACGACTTCGGCCGGTGCAGTAGGAGCCGGTGGTCTGGGCAGTTTTGCTATCAATCAGGGACAGAATATGCATTATCAGGATGTAGTGAATCTTTGTGTAATCTTACTGCTGATTGTCGTATCGGTCATTCAGTTTATCGGCAATACATTATCAAGAGCCGCAGTCAATCGTAAATTGTGGAGATAAAAAGGAGAGAAGAATTATGAAAAAGACATGGAATTTAGCGGTAGCATCTTTACTTATTGCATCATCGGTTTTTGCGCTGACCGGATGCGGATCCGCAGAAGTGCATGCTGCTACGGCAGCCAATAGCGGCAGTGCCGCGGCAGTAAGCACCGGAGAGCCGATCAAGATCGGTGTTCCAAGTGATGCCACGAATCAGGCCAGAGCCATCAATCTGCTGGCAAGTGCCGGATTGATTACCGTGGATCCTAAGGCCGGTTATACCCCGGAGCTTTCCGATGTTACAGAGTATCTTTACAATATTGAAATTGTTCCGGCAGCGGCCAATACACTGGTAGCGACACTGGATGATTATGCGGCTTCCACCATCAATGGTACCTATGCCGTTCCGGCAGGACTTTCTCCAAGCAAGGATGGTCTTATCACAGAGGTACAGAAGGTGGGTTCGGACAATCCGTTCATTAATGTTATTGCTGCCAGAACAGAAGACAAGGACAATCCGGATTACCAGACGATCGTAAAGGCATATCAGTCACAGCTTGTGGCAGAGTATACACTGGAGAAGAATAAGGAGTCCTCTATTCCTGCATTTGACTATGACAAGAATTACAAGGTAGATGCTGATTTTGTCGATAAGATCGAAGGATATAATTCCAGCAAGGATGGCAAGAAGGTCATTAAAGTAGGTGTCTGCGGTACAGCAGATGTATGGAAAGCCGTCCAGAAGGTACTGGATGATGAAAATGCAGGTCTATATATCGAACCGGTAATCTTTGATGCATATAACCTTCCAAATGAGGCACTGAACAGTGGAGAAATTGATTTGAATGCTTTCCAGCATAAGGCATATCTTCAGTCAGAAATCGATTCTCAGGGATATAAGCTGACACCGATTGGTGATACTTCTTCTGCTCCTTTGACTCTGTATTCAAAGAAGGTGAAGAGTGTAGATGAATTGAAGGCACTGGCCGGCAAAAAGCAATAATACAGCATAAGATCCTCCATGGGTGCAGAAGTAAAATTCTGCATCCTTTTCTTTTTTCACGGTATATGCACAGAGAAAGACTCTTATAAAAAAACAGCATAGATGGGAATTAAATAGTGGATTGTGTCCAATAAAATTAATTCTATAATGGAAAGAAATAAAAGACACATCAATAAGACATAATGGAACGTGTCTTAAAGTTATGGGAGGTAATACTATGAGTAACAAGAAGAGCAGCGGTGCGCTGATCGGCGCAGCATTTTTGATGGCTACTTCGGCGATTGGTCCGGGATTCCTGACGCAGACGGCGTCATTCACAGGAAAACATGCGGCCAGCTTTGGATTCGTAATCCTTTGCTCCCTTCTGTTAAGTGCAATTGCCCAAATGAATATTTGGCGTGTGCTGTGTACCACCGGACTCCGAGGACAGGATGTCGCAAATAAAGTATTGCCTGGCCTGGGTTATGTGCTTTCGTTCCTGATTGTTCTGGGAGGTCTTGTATTTAATATAGGTAATGTCGGCGGCGGTGCGCTGGGATTTAATACACTTTTAGGCATTCCGACTACATTCGGTTATCTTCTGGCCGGCGGAATCGCAATTCTGGTTTTCCTTTCCAAGAATGCCAAAGGTGTTATGGACCGCCTTGTGAAAGCACTGGGCGCTATTATGATTGTGGTTATTTTCGTTGTAATTCTGATCGTGAAGCCGCCGGTAGGTTCTGCAATCAAGAATACTTTTCTGCCGGAAACTGGTTATGCCGCACTATTCCCGGCAGTTCTTACCCTGTTAGGCGGTACCGTAGGCGGATACATTACCTTTTCCGGCGCGCATCGTCTGATTGATGCAGGCATCACAGGAAAGGATCATCTGCAGGAAGTAAATCGTTCCTCTGTTATGGGTATTGGCGTTGCCGCCATTGTTCGTGTATTTCTGTTCCTTGCCGTTCTTGGCGTCGTTGCAGGAGGTGCTTCTCTGGATTCCGGAAATCCGGCAGCCGATGCATTTCGTCAGGGGGCCGGTGAAATCGGCTATCGTTTTGCCGGACTGGTACTTCTTTGCGCTGCCATTACATCCATTATCGGCGCGGCATATACTTCTGTTTCTTTCTTGAAAACCTTCCATGCATCCATTGCGAAGAATGAAAACTATTGGGTAATCGGATTCATTGCTTTTTCAACGCTGGTCATGCTGGCGACCGGTTCTCCGGCAGCCCTGCTTATTATTGCCGGTGCTGTTAATGGTCTGATTCTTCCGATCTCGCTGGGCATTTGCCTTATCGCATCACAGAATAAAGCAATTATGGGTGAGGATTATAAACATCCGACTTGGCTTTTCGCACTCGGTATTATAGTAGTATTGATTTCTGCGTACGTTGGCATTACTTCTCTTGGAAATTTCTCAAAGCTTTTTGCATAAACAGATTTTGTGCAAAGATTGCATAAAAAGGAGTGGAAATGTCAAATATCAAAATTCTTCCGGAGGGCGATTCTTCTTTGCTCGTCCAGTTTGATCAGGTGATCAGTCCTGAAGTCAATCGTCGGATTGCGGCGGTCGTAAAGCTGATCCGAATGCAGCAAATTTCGGGAATTGTCGATATGATTCCGACTTATGCAGGTCTTCTGATCAACTATAATCCGTTGGTTGTCAGCTTTAAAGAACTGTATGAGCGGGTAGAGTCTATCGTAAAGATGGATACACGAACCGATACGGTTGAAAAAAAGGTCTATGAGATTCCGGTACTTTATGGCGGATGCTATGGGCCGGATCTTCCGGAAATTGCCGCACATGCGGGGCTGA
>ONLM01000049.1 GCA_900318695.1 uncultured Eubacteriales bacterium
GCTTCTTTTTGACAGCAATACGAATATGTATGATCTTCTTCATATGAAAGGCTATGTCAATACGATAGAGCTGTCTCAATCCATTACCGCTTCCCTTAGCAAAGACGCCCATTCCTATTGCGACGGAAAATATTTTGACCGTTCGGGCAATCCATTGAATGAATCTTCATTCGCACCACTGATTGTCAATGCTACAGATCCCAGAGCCACTGCAAGTGCACCGCTTCAGTATGCAGTTGCGGTAAACCGTACCATAATGCTGGCATTCCCGGGCGATCTTCTGATCACCGATCAGCGCGGTGATGTGGACTTTGACTACAATGTTCTTTCCGCTATTCGCGTAAACGAGCCTCTCGTTATAAAACTCTTTTCATCGGATCATCAATATGCCTATGTCTATGCAAGTCACTGTCAGGGCTGGGTCCCGACAAAGGATATCGCGGTCTGCCATAATTACAATGAATGGACCGACGCCTGGAATATCCCGTCGGATCAGGTCCTGGTCATTACAGATGGAAAGGTTTTTCTTAACGAGTCAAACTTCAATTCTTCTGTTTCAAACCGTATGCTGACCATGGGCACAATATTACGCATTGCGCCAAAGGACAGTTATGGTGCTCTTATCAACAATCGCGCCGCATACCAGAATTATGTCGTATATCTGCCGGCAAGAAATGCCGACGGCAGTTACCGGAAGGAACTCGCTCTCATTCCTCAGAATCAGGATGTTCACGAAGGCTATGTTCCGCTAACAACAGCAAATATTCTCCGCATCGCATTTAATATGCTGGGCGATAACTATGGTTGGGGCGGTATGCTTTCTTCCGAAGATTGTTCCGGTTATCTTCGGGCCGTCTACAAATGTTTTGGCCTCGAACTTGCACGAAACACAAGCTGGCAAAGCGCATCTCCGCTGTTTCACTATGACGTGTCCTCTTTCGATGACACACAAAAAATGGAAATTTTAAACAATATGCCAGCCGGAAGCATTCTGTTCTTCCGCGGCCACGAAATGATGTATCTGGGACAGCAGAATGGAAAATATTATGTTCTTAGTGCCTGCAGTTCAATGGCAAATATACAAGGTCCCGGCATTATGCGCACCCGCGGTATTTTTATCAACACATTGGATGTAAAACGGGCAAATGGTACAACCTGGTTACGAAACATCCATACCATGCAGGTTCCATATTATCCGGCACAGAATCCATAACTGTACACGCCGGTAATGGTCCCGGCAGAGAACCTGCTGTAATATTACAGTTCATTAATAACAAATCGTTAAATCCATATATCCGAAAAGGCGACCCGCCGTAGAGAGTCTCTCTACCGGCTGACCGCCTTTTCTGTATACTACCGTTTACAATTCACGAAATATATCACACAGTGGATGTTCCCGGTCAAATATTTCTACATAGCCCTCCAGAGAACGTGCCTTTTCCATCAATGCCTTACATTTCGAGAAAATGAGGATATGTGCTTTACCCTTACCGTTTTTGGCCTCCTGCATCATATTGATGCCGGCAGAGTTGCCATCAAAGCCCAGTAAAATAGATGGACGCCGCTCGAAGATCTCATAGTTGAAGCTCTTATAAATGCCCATACCTTCGCTTTCCGGTGATACACGAATCGAAACGTCCTGTTCCATAAGTGCAAGACTTTCTTCTTCCGAAAGCAGTGTAGGCACGATACAAAAGATCATAAAATGCTTCTCATTATGATCCAGCAGATACTTCTCATATCCCTTTAACTTATGTCCGATCACAAAAAAGTATTCTTCCGGATCCAGCATTTCCATAAGTGCATTAAGCTGTTCGATTCCTTCTTCATTCACATGCGTGGTCCGCTTCTCGGTATTGAAGCTTCCGCCCATTACAACAACCGGCAGCTTGTCCCAAGGAAGTTCCTGTATTTTTTCCTGCAGTTCCGTATTGGCATCGACAACCTGATGACTCTTTAGATTCAGGTTTTTACCAGCCTCCCCTTCATCCATGATTTCCAGCAGAACATCCTCCAGCGGACGATCATTGAGCAATGCCTGGAATTCCGCTTTTTTCCGGCTATAGGCAAGCTGCGCCTGCTGGATAATAACTTCTTCTGCCTGCTTCATTGCAAGCATTTCCTCCGGTTTCAGCTCCAGCAGCTTTTCCAGAGCAAGCTGCTCGTCAATCAGATTTGTGCCATACAAAGCTGCGCCATCCGTACCCTGTACACAGCGGATTCCGGCTTTAAGATATTGCCGTAATGGATGGTTCTCAAGTGAATTCAGGTTATTGAGACGGACATTGGAAGAAAGCTGAAATTCCAGAACGATATCATACTTTTTCAGATCTTCCAGAACCTGTTTTCCCTTCTTTGACTTGAGACTATACATATAGAGACCATGCCCCAGACGCATCTTCGGCATTTTCTGTCCCGGAGCCAGAGAATCGCGGACACATTCGATGCTATGAGCGATATTATCTTTCTGGCTGTCATTCTCACCGGCATGAATGCGAATGACAAAGTCCGGATCCTTTTGTGCCATCTGCACGATTTCACGAATGACCGGCTTCAATACAATAATATCGTTGATCTCTTCTCCTACAAAATCGCAGCCGGCAACATACGGATCAAGCATAACCGCCTGCAACGCATTTAGGTTTTTTGCCAGATAGTCTTCCGGTGTCACCTGATCTTTTACGAGTGTCAGAGGAATCCGACGAAACGCTGCAAGAAACCGAAGCATCACGCCTGTTTCCTGATAGATGGACGGCATGATCTCATGTACTTCGTTCAGCATCTGCAGAGATTCATATCGCTTTACCAATGTAGTATCACTGATCTCCGCATAGGTAACGCCCTGCTTTTGGTAAGACCGGGCAATCCAGAGAAGTTTATCCTGAAAGATCGTATTATGATGATATGCTGCATTTTCACGATCCTTCATCATCTGACAAAGATATGCCTTTACGTCCCGATCCGGAATACAGTCAATGTTTGAAAACTGAATCGGATGCTCACTGGCTTTTCCTTTACAAAATACATATCGATACAGATATACCTTTTCCAAATTCGTAAAAACAGCCTGACCGTCCTTCATGATAACCAGTGAAGTACGGATCTTGACGATATTCTGTTCTGCATGATCCAAATTATGAAGAATAAGATCCGCAAAATTGATAAATGTGTTGTCGTTGATCTTCCGGTCCAGATATTTTCCCTGCAGTTCCGAGTGAACAAACTGCTTTGCAACCTTGGCACGCTGCTGCTCCAGCATTTCTTCCTGCTTCGGACTCAGTTCCAGTCCCAGCTTTCTGACATAGTAAAGCGGATAACGGATCTGATGATAAATACCAAGCGCAATCAGAATATCCGGATCCAGATTACCATTCATATGTGTATGAAGGTCGCTGTGAAATTTTACTTCCTTCTTCAAATAGGTTTTGAAGATCGTCTTTCCTTCATCCAGCCGGTAATCTCTTGTCTGACTCATTAATGTTTTGGCAATCGACGGGATAGACGCCTTCATTTCCACATGTCCGTCCGGATAAATCGTTGCAACCTTTGTATTTGCCAGACGAAAAATATAGATTTCCTGATTTTCCGCATTCAAATAGCAGGGTACTTCTCCACGAATCACCCAGAGGCCCTGTTCATTCTTGGACAATGGCAATGAACAAAGCTTTGCAAGATTCCGGATAAGATTCCCGGAATGATGATTCGGCGTTTCCAGCTCATATATCATTTTCCCCAGATCCTGATACAGGTTCACGATCATATCCTTTTCGTGATCAAGGAAAAAACAATTCAAATAGGTCATGCGATCCTCCTGATTTTATTTCTCAAAAATAATTGCAATTATTATTGCAAATTTTGTTTCACATTGCTATCAGATTTTCTGTATTTCTTTCACAATATCTCTCTTGTATGAAAAAAAATTTCTGCTCCATTTTTTGTTTTTATTGTCATCCTGCCCGCTATACCATTTTTTATGTCTATAATGCAAAATCTGCAATTAATTTAATAAGAATTCTTAAGTCTAAATCCTTTTTAACTGATAATAATCTGACGATATATTTATAAATACTTTATGAAGGGACAAGCTAAATTATGGATACAGCAAACTACAATGAAGATCTCCTCGTCAAACTGGATAAGCTGGAAAGTTATAAAACAAAATCTTATGAGGCAACCATCCGTATCGCGAATGAAATCATGATCATCGCAAATCGGCGAAATGATCTCGTTCTACGTTCCCTTTGCCAATACTACATTGCCCGCTATTATTATAATATGAAAAATTGTGCGGAATGTATCCATTATCTAACAAAGGCCATCGAAGATGCGCAGGATTCCGAAGCATGGCTTGAATACTGCCGTTCCATGACTTTACTGGCCAGCACCTTTATCCGTCAGGGTAATATTGCAAATGCGATGCAGGCATTGGCCAGCTCCATTGCCTTTTCCGAAAAAAATGTCATGTCCCATTCGGAATTCGCACATATTCTGATTCGCAGTTATTCTGACCTTGCCAATATCTGCTACGACATCGGTGATTACAATCAGGCAATGCAATACGAATTGGCCAGCGATCGTTTCTTCTATCTCATTGAACGGACGGATTTTTATATTCTTTACTACATCCGTCATCTTGCCTCTTTGGTAAAAATCTATCTCATGGTAGGCAACAGTACAAATGCAGGCGATGTCATTCAGCAGATTGATAATCTCGTTCTGGCAAACAGTGACAAAAACCTGGAGCCGTTTGCTTCCATTGTCCATATTCTTTGGAATGAATACAGCGGAAACCATAAATGGGATGATGTCTACATGGATCGCCTAAACAGTTATTTCCGCGGACGCACCTTCAAAGGCGAGCATATCTGGGAATATTTCTATACTTTGGGACAGATGGTCTATAATGAAAACTACAGAGATTATTTCCGCGGACTTGTTGCAAAAATGGACAGCTATCTGGCATTTTCTGACCTGTATGGCTATCTGAATCATTTATGTAATATCAAACTGAATTACTTTGAATATACGAATCAGGAAGAAAAACGAATCAAAGAACTTGAGAATTTCCGTGAGTATTCCAACGCCACGTTGCAGGCCGGAAACCGTGCAATGAGCATTGCCATCAATATCCGTACCATGGGTGCACTGGATCCGGAAATCCGCCAGTCTCTGGAACGCCGCAGCAACGAAGACGACCTGACCGGTCTTCCAAACCGAAAGTCCTTCAATGATATGGCCGATCGCTTCTTCGAGCGCTGTCTTGGACAAAAAACCAATCTGGCCGTAGTTCTGCTGACCATCGATAATATAAAACGCATCAATGATCTTTACGGCTACAGCATTGGCGACCGATGCCTGGTAGAACTTGCGAATGTTCTAAAACGTCATGTTTCCGAACACTTCTACATCGCACGATACATCAGTGCTGAATTTGTAATACTGATTGAAGGCATGAAGGATATGCAGATCATTAAAAAGCTTCTGGAAATCAACAACGATATGCTGCAGCAGATCAGTAAGCTCGACCTTCCGGAATTCACATTGGCCGAAGGAATCTGTGCCCACGTTCCCGCCGGGCTTAATAAAATCTGGGATTATACTTCCTGTGCCGATATGGCTTTGTTAAAGGCCATGCAGCATGGAACCGGACAGTCTGTTCTGGTGCATAGCATCCAGAATCTTGGTGATGCCAAATGTCTTACACTGAGTCCAAGCGGTAAAACCTTTAGCGAAAAGACAAAGGCTATGGTATAATAGATCTATTATAAAAAACAAAGGTGATTTATATGGGCAGAATCGGAAAACAGCTTGACCTCTGTGAATTACAGCGGCTGGCTGAAACCAATACAACTCGCCAGCTGGCGGAACATTATAAAGTTTCTCTCCGTTGGATGCAGTTCTATTTAAATAAAAACGGTATACGCGCTATGATCAAGAGAGAATATCCTAATGGCACCGGCCGTCCTGTCGAGTATCACATGCCGGATCTGGAACTTTTACAGCAACTGGCAAAAGATCATTCCATTATGGAAATATCCGAAAAGCTGAACCTTCCATATCAACTTTTATACCGTTATATGAGACTTCATAAGATTTCGGCGGTTAAAAAACGTCGTTCCCAATTGGTCATGCCCCCCAAAGCAGAACTGATTAAACTTTATAAGAATCACACACTGGAAGAAGTCGCAGATCTCTATGCTGTAGGTTCCACGACCATGCGAAAATGGATTCACATCTATGATATTTCCAAAGCGAAGCTTCTTGAAGAAGTCAAGAAAGCCGGCTGATCATTTCAAACAACTTCATATCTACAATCTCACAGAAAGGGCCTTCCGCTGATACGGAAGGCCCTTTCTGCAACTTTAAAAACATATTTTATGTAAGACTCACGCCAATGCTTTCGCCATATCGAACCGGCGTCTCGATTCCTTTTTCGGTATTATCAAAAAATTCATCCCGAAGTTTTACCTTATCCTTCTGCATAAGAAGAATCACTGTCGAACCGCCATAAAGAAACATACCTTTTCTCTCTCCGCGTACAGCCATCGCTTCGCCACTTTGAAAATTCCGGATTTTACCCACCAGCATCGCACCGACCTCAATCTGTGCCACCTCACCGAAACGTTGTGAATGAATCCGCGATATGCTTCTGCAATTTTCGGTAAACACCGGTACCGAACGTAATGCAATCGGTTGTACCGTATGGAGAATTCCACGGATAAAACGATCTTTATCTTTTTTTCCACTGACGGCATATCCATACCGATGATAATGATGCACCGACAAACGGAATACAAGACAATACCCATCATAGAAACGCTCTGCGTCTTCTGGATCCCGCAGCAGATCGTCTATCGTATAGCGGCTCTGCTTAACCGGTATTACTGTATCCTTCTTTATCGTATATACAGACAAATCTGCATCACTAGGCGATAAAAGCTTTGTCTCATCCGGATCAAAAGACCTTGCACCTTCGCGCACCTCTCTGGTAAAGCAGTCATTAAAGCTCTTAAAATGCTGTTTTTCACATTCCGAGAGATTAATGTGATTGGCTTTCACAAAAAAAGGGACAAGACATCGAGACATTTTGGAATCCATAAAACGGCCCACGATTCTGGACAGAGTCCTCGTCGTGAGCAATTTTAAAATCAAACGTCCACCTACGGTTTCATAAAGAAATCTAAGCATGAACTATCCTCAACGAAAAATGAAAATATACCGGAAGCAGAAAATCAGCAGAAATTCTGCAGCTCCCACGCCTACCATCAGCATAATGGATTTAAATCCCGGTTTCGGTACACGGATTTTTGAAATAAACAAAAAAGCCATCAGAAGCATCACCGGGAAAAATACCATGGTGATATCGATGATAAGAACATATTGAAGCAGAAGAAACGTAGGATAAACCAATGCCGCTGAAGTAACCGGAAGTCCAACATACTCCTTCCGTTTTCCATGCTCTGTCTTTTGCCGCTCTTCTTCCGTCACATTAAAATATGCAAGACGAATCATGGCCGCCAGTACATAGAACAGCATGATGGCAAACGCAAGAATCGTAATCCAGCATTCCCCTCTCGGAATCTGTCCAAACTTAGGAAGATTTGCAACTCCCGGACCGGAACGAAGAAGTCCATCGCCGATCGCTGCCGGCAAAACGCCAAAAGCCACTAAATCTGCTAACGAATCAATCTGTACACCAAATGCCCCTTCCATTTCCGGACGATCTTTTTTAGATCGGGCAACCATTCCATCAAATGAATCACAAAGACCGGAAAAAAGAAGAAAGAATACGCCTAAATATGGATGTCCCTCTCCATGCAAACTGACGAAAATGCCAGTCATACCGGAAATCAAAGATAAATACGTTAACCAGACAGTATAGTCCCAAAATCCAATCATTATGTTTCCTCATGATCTTTAAATTTGAAACCCTAATTCTTTCAAAATCAAACAGGCTTCGCCATATTATACCTTTTTTTTCCAAATAACACAAATACCCATTATAAAACCTTTTGAAAGTTTTAGAATTAA
>ONLM01000027.1 GCA_900318695.1 uncultured Eubacteriales bacterium
AACTATATTTTTTTCGTATATATAATGACATAAATCGCTGAATTCAATATAACTGTTCTATGCTATGATAAACGAAGCTGCGGATTAAGCAGCTTCGTTTTTTATGTTTAAAAAATTCAGGAGATGTATATGAAACGGTTGCTAGCGTATGTCAGAGATTACAAATTTAAAGCAGTCATGGCTCCCTTGTTTAAATGTCTGGAAGCTTTGTTTGATCTGCTGGTTCCGCTTGTTATAGCACGTATGATCGACCAGGGCATCGGCAGTGGTAACACGGGTTATGTTCTTCGTATGGGGGGATGGCTGCTTTTGCTTGCGGTTGTGGGATTGGCCTGTTCCTTTACTGCACAGTATTTTGCGGCAAAGGTTGCCGTTCATACAGGAAAAGAAATGCGAAATGATCTTTTTCGGCATATTCAGACCCTATCGCATCGGGAAATCGATCAGCTTGGCACCAGCACATTGATTACGCGAATGACTTCGGATATTAATGCGGTAGAAAGCGGAGTAAATATGACGCTACGTCTCTTCATGCGTTCTCCGTTCATTGTTTTTGGTGCTATGGCGATGGCGTTTATGATCCATGAAAAAGCGGCGCTGATATTTTGTGTCACCATACCGCTTCTCGCAATTGTCGTATACGGCATTATGTTCATTACCATGCCCATGTATCGAAATGTTCAGGGACAGCTGGATCTCGTAATGAAAACCACCCGGGAAAATCTTCTCGGTGTACGTGTGGTACGTGCATTCAATCGTCAGGAAAGCGAAAAAAAAGAATTCAAGAAAGAAAATGATCTTTTAACCGGCCTGCAGGTCAAGGTGGGACGGATTTCCGCATTACTGAATCCGGTGACATATGTCATTATCAATCTTGCTGTCGTGGCTTTGATTCAGCAGGGATCTCTACTGGTATATGATGGAGATCTGACCCGAGGCAACGTTGTTGCACTGATCAATTATATGTCGCAGATTCTGGTTGAACTGATCAAACTTGCTAATCTTATCATTCAGATAACAAGAGCAATGGCAAGTATGAACCGTATCAATGCAATTTTTGCGATTCAGCCAACCATTACAGAGAATGAAAAGGCTGTATCTGTGAATGGTACAGAAAAGAAAGCAGATACGATTGTTGATTTTAAAAATGTTTCTTTTTCCTATACAGAAGGAGTGGATTCTGCGCTGAGCGATATTACTTTCTCTGTTAAAGGCGGACAAACGGTCGGGATCATCGGCGGTACGGGTGCCGGTAAATCTACTTTGATCAGTCTGATTCCCCGTTTTTATGATGCAAATGAGGGAACGGTATCGGTCTTTGGCATGGATGTAAAGCAGCAGGACCCGGTAAAACTTCGAAGCCGTATCGGTATGGTTCCGCAGAAGTCGGTGCTGTTCCGCGGAACACTTCGGGACAATATGCGTTGGGGTATGCCAAATGCCGGTGATGATGAAATCTGGGAAGCATTAAAAACGGCACAGGCGTATGATTTTGTAAAAGAAAAGGGGGAGGGACTGGACCTTCCGGTTGAGCAGGAAGGCCGGAATTTTTCCGGAGGACAGAAGCAGAGACTGGCCATAGCGAGAGCGCTTGTCAGAAAACCGGAAATCCTGATTCTGGATGATTCGGCATCGGCACTGGATTTTGCAACCGATGCGGCATTGCGTAAGGCAATTCATGAAAACACGGCGCACAGTACGGTATTTCTTATTTCGCAAAGAGTATCCACCGTCCGGAATGCAGATCTTTTGATTGTTTTGGATGAAGGACGCATTGCCGGAATCGGTACACATAAAGAGTTGTTCGATTCTTGTGAAGTTTATCATGAAATCTGTCTGTCACAGCTTAGTGAAAAGGAGGTAAGGGAAAATGGCTAAAGGAAAACCAAGAAAATTTACAGCCAGGGATAAGGAAACGATATTCCGTATATTCCGATACATCCGGAAGTATATGCATCTGGTCCTCCTGTCATTGATCCTTGCGGCGGCTACAGTGGTGCTGACGCTGTATATTCCGATTCTCACGGGGGATGCGGTGAATACGATTGTCGGAAAAGGCAGTGTGGATTTTGTAAGCCTGAAAAAGATTTTGATGAAAATGGGCGGGATGATTCTTTGTACCGGACTTACTCAATGGCTGATGAATCATATTAACAATATCGTGACGTTCCGGGTTGTTGAGGATATTCGTACCCGTGCCTTTGATCATATATCCGATCTTCCGGTGGGATATCTGGATGCACATCCGGCAGGCGATCTGACAAGTCGTGTGATTACAGACATTGATACTTTTTCCCAGGGACTTCTGATGGGATTTACGCAGCTGTTTACGGGTGTTTTGACAATTATCGGAACGCTCGGCTTCATGTTTTATATTGAGCCGGGAATCACCCTTCTTGTTATTCTTCTTACACCGTTAAGTTTTCTGGTGGCAGGGCAGATTGCAAAGCATACATATAAGCTGTTTCGGCATCAGGCCGAAAGCCGGGGAGAGATAACCGCATTCACGGAGGAAATGGTGGGGAATCTTAAACTGGTTAAGGCATTTTCTCATGAGAAAGAGGCAGAAAAACGTTTTCGCGAGATCAACAATGTTTTATCAAAGTATTCTTTAAATGCCGTTTTTATTTCATCTCTGGTAAATCCGGCCACGCGTTGCGTAAATTCCATTGTATATGCCGCGGTTGGTGTAGGCGGAGCATGGTTCGCAATTCGAGGATTGATTACGGTTGGAGAACTGGTTTCTTTTTTGAGCTATGCCAACCAGTATATGAAACCGTTCAATGAAATTTCAGGTGTTGTGACCGAACTTCAGAATGCGATCGCATCCGCATCCCGTGTATTTGAGATCATCGACGAAAAGCCATTGGAACCGGATAAGGAAAACGCAGAAGTACTGAAAGAGGCCGCCGGAAAAATTGATATGGATCACCTTTGGTTTTCTTATGACAAGACACGGAAACTCCTTACGGATATTAATGTGCATGTGGAACCGGGGGAGACCGTAGCGATTGTCGGACCGACAGGTTGTGGAAAATCAACACTGATCAACCTCTTGATGCGTTTCTATGAGGCGGATCGTGGCGGTATCCGGATTGATGGCGTGGATAACCGTTCTATGACACGGGAGAGCCTACGAAATAATTTTGGTATGGTTCTGCAGGAGACCTGGCTGAAATCGGCGACCGTTAGGGAAAACATTTCCTATGGAAAGCCGGATGCTACAATGGAAGAAATTGTGGCGGCGGCAAAGAAAGCACATTGTGACAGCTTTATCCGCAAAATGCCAAAGGGATATGATACGGTATTAGGCGAGGAAGGCGGTGCGCTGAGTCAGGGCCAGAAGCAGCTTTTATGTATTGCAAGACTGATGCTTCGTCTTCCGCCTATGCTTATTTTG
>ONLM01000023.1 GCA_900318695.1 uncultured Eubacteriales bacterium
AGACAGATTCTGGAGCAGCTAGGCGGACGAGAAAATGTGATCAGCAATGTTGCTTGTATGACACGACTCAGAGTCGGCGTAAAGGATATGTCAAAGGTTTCTGTAGAGGAGATCAAAAAGATAGAAGGCGTCATGGGCGTAGTGGAATCCGACACCATACAGATCGTTTTTGGCCCCGGCAAGGTAAATAAGGTGCTGAGAGAATTCAGCAATCTGACCGGCATAAAAGGAAGTCTGGAACAGGACGTCGGAGAAGTTGCAAAGGAAAACAAGCTGGAGCAGAAACAGAAATATGATAAGCCGTTACAGCGGTTTTTAAAGAGAATTGCCAATATTTTTGTACCGCTGCTGCCGGGAATTATTGCGGCAGGTCTCATTAATGGTATTACCAATGTGCTGAACGTTTCTATGCATGGCGCGTTGAGCGGCATCTGGTGGTATGAGTGCATTCACACGATGGGCTGGGCATTGTTTGCTTATCTGCCTGTTTTTGTCGGGTATAATGCGGCTCGTGAATTTGGAGGATCTCCGGTACTGGGCGGTATTGCCGGTGCCATGTGTATCGCGAATGCGGGAATGCCGTTGCTTGCCAAATACAATGATGCGCAGATTCTGCTTCCGATGACGGGGGCTGTGTACAATCCGGGCAATGGCGGACTTCTGGCTGCATTGATTGCCGGTGTGGTATTTGCTATTCTTGAAAAGAAAATCCGTAAAATCATGCCGGACCTGTTCGATACGTTTATCAGTCCGCTCCTTGTTTTAGTGATTGGCAGTATTGCCGTTGTCGTTGTGATTCAGCCATTGGGTGCTGTTCTTACGAAGGCAATCTATGTGGTTATGGATTTCGTATATTCAAAGCTTGGCGTGGTAGGCGGCTATATTCTTTCGGCCGGTTTCCTTCCGCTGGTATCCGTCGGTCTGCATCAGGCGCTTACCCCGATCCATGCAATGCTTAATGATCCTGCCGGTCCGACAAAGGGCATAAATTATCTTCTTCCGATTCTGATGATGGCAGGCGGCGGTCAGGTAGGTGCCGGATTTGCGCTTTATATGAAAACCAAGAATGAAAAATTGAAGAGATTCATTCGGGATTCGATTCCGGTAGGCATTCTGGGTGTTGGAGAACCATTGATGTACGCCGTCACGCTTCCATTAGGAAGAGCCTTTGTCACCGCATGTCTGGGATCCGGGTTTGGCGGTATTTTCGCAGCTCTTTTCCATGTCGGTACGGTTTCACAGGGAGTATCGGGACTTTTTGGCCTTCTGATCGTGGAACCGGGACACCAGCTGCAGTATGTTATTGCCATGCTTGCGGCATATATCGGCGGATTTGTCATTACCTGGTTCTTTGGTGTGGATGAGAAGCGCATTGAAGAAATATACGGGTAACCTATGGAGGACAGGAATTTATGGTAGAACCGGGAATTTCCCTTTATCTTGCTTCCGGAAGGCAGTTTAATCTTGAAATCATTCGAAAAGCAAAGGCGGCAGGAATTACCAAGGGCTTTACTTCCCTTCATATTCCGGAGGAAGAGGGAGAGGATTACAGAAAGCAGGCCATTGCGCTTTTAGAGGATTGCGCAGAGGCAAAGATCCGGTTAACGGTGGATGTTTCGCCGGAGACACCCGGAAAACTGGGAATTTCTGCAATAGAGGAATTGCGTGACCTTGGGGTGGAAGCAATACGGCTTGATTTCGGATTCGAGGAAGAAGACATTGTAAATTTATCCCGGATCTTTCATATTGTCTGGAATGCTTCCACCGTTCCGGCGGATAATATGCGGAAGTGGATTTCAATGGGAGCGGATACAACGCATTTCACGGCCTGCCATAATTATTATCCGAAGTGCTATACCGGATTATCGTTGGAAAAAGTACGTAAGATTAATGAAAAATTGAAGTTGCAGGGCTATCGTACAGAGGCATTTATTCCCGGCAACAAGGTGTTACGAGGCCCATTAAAGGAAGGACTGCCTACTGTCGAGGCGCATCGGAATCAGAAGGATTTGCTATTGGCTATGCTGGAATTGGCAGATGCCTCGACCGATGTGGTATATATCGGGGATGCGGATGTGACAGCGCCAGTCTGGAAGTGGATGAAAGATGTGAAATCCGGTTTTGTTCCGCTTCATGCAGAGCTGTATTCGCATCCGGAACTGTATTCCGTTTTGCAGCATGATCGTCCGGATTCCAGCGAGTATGTGATTCGTTCGCAGGAATCCAGGCAGCTTGCCGGATCGGATCAAATTCCGGCAGAGAATGTAGTAGAGCGTAATGCCGGGGACATCTGCATGTCCAATGAGGACTTTCTGCGATATCGTGGTGAAGTGGAAGTCTGCCGGAAGGCATTGCCGCGGGATCCCAGAGTGAATGTGATTGGGAAAATAGCGGAAACGGATCTTGCGTATCTTCCATATATTAAAGATGGAATGGGATTCTGCTTTTTGCAAGAGCCGTAGAAAAACGCGAAAGCAAAAAAATAAATCGGGGAGGTCGTATCCTTAGGATACGATCTCCTCGATTTCTAGTGTTTTAGATACGATCAGCACGTCTGCTTTGGAACCGATGTCCAGACATCCAATCTCCGGATACAGACCTATGCTTTTTGCCGGAGTCATCGTTGCCGATCGAACAGCGTCTTCCAGAGGAATGCCGCAGGATACGGCCTGTTTCATGCAGTCAAAAAGGTTTGTGGCACTTCCTGCCAGCGTTCCATCCGCCAGAGTGGCGAGATGGCCGTTCTTAATGACTTTTTGTCCACCCAGCTCATATTCGCCGTCCTCCATTCCCGTAGCTTCCATGGAATCACTGATGAGTGCGATCCGGTCTGCACCAAAGAGTTTAAAGATACTCCGGATCATGGAAGGATGGATATGAATACCGTCGGCGATTAGTTCTGCAACGACATGGTTACAGTCGGAAGCGGCACCGATCACACCGGGACTGCGGTGATGAAACGGTGGCATGGCATTGCAGAGATGGGTCACATGATCGGCACCGGCCTGAAATGCCGCCAGGGCTTCGTCATAATCGGCTGCGGTATGGCCTATGGAAATATGTACTTCGTCCTTTGCTTTCGCGATGAAATCCAAAGCATTCGGCATTTCCGGCGCAAGTGTGATCAGCCGGATTCGATGCCCGGTGATCGCATTCAGTTTCCGGAACATTTCTATATCGGGATTCTGGATATAGTCACCGTTTTGGGCGCCCTTTTTCGCAGGGGAAATGAAAGGCCCTTCCATATTGATCCCCACGATACGGGCATATTCCGAAGAGGGTTCGATCTCGTTTATTGTCTGAAATATTTTTTTCAATATATCAAAAGAAAACGTCATGGAAGTAGGGCAATAGCTGGTAATGCCGCAGCTCTTTTCATATTTCAGGATGGTCTTCAGCTTTTCCGGGGAAGCATCACAGAAGTCGCAGCCGTAGGCACCATGGGAATGAATATCTACCAGGCCCGGAATAACGTATCTGCCGGTGGCATCGATCACGATGTGATCTTCGGAAGCCGCTTCTTCACAGTCTACGATTCGCTTGTTCTGTATGAATAAATCTTTTTTATGAAACTGTCCGTCCGAACAGAATACATTTCCGTTTTTTATGATCATTTCAAATGTCCTCCGGGGAGAATGACGTGTTCCTTCAGAATGATACGCAGTGCGGCTTCATCAGCGATAATGGTAACATTATTATGAAGCTGCAGAATGGAGGCAGGCACGGATGGCGTGATCGGGCCGCAGATACTCTGGTATAGAGCCTGGGCTTTATTTTCTCCGGCAGCAATCAGAAGTATTTTTTTGGCCTGCATGATGCTTTTGATTCCCATAGAGTAGGCGAATTTCGGAACGTCATCCCGGGAAGCAAAGAATCTGGCGTTTGCATTGATGGTGTTTTCGGAAAGAGCGACACAGTGGGTTTCTTTATCAAATGCGATTCCGGGTTCATTAAAACCGATATGACCGTTGCAACCGATTCCAAGAAGCTGCAGATCAATTCCGCCGCAGGAAGCAATCACTTTATTATAACGCTGGCATTCTTTTTCTTCATCGGTCTCCAGTCCATTTGGGATACAGGTATTTTCGGGACGAATGTTAATGTGGTCGAAGAAATGAACATGCATAAAGTGCGAGTAGCTTTGCTCGTCTTCCGGTCCCAGACCTTTGTACTCATCCAGATTTACAGATTTTGCTTCGCAGAAATCCAGATCTCCTTTTCGATACCATTCAATAAGCTGCTGGTAGGTACCGACAGGAGACGAGCCGGTTGCCAGGCCGAGCACCGCATCCGGTTTCATGATGATCTGTGCAGAAATAATATTGGCGGCTTTCCGGCTAAGATCATTGTAATCATGAGCTTGATAAATACGCATAATGCACCTCCGTAGACGAAAGTAAATATCGGTCGCGCCAAGAAGTCTGTCCTCTGCTTTTTTACAGGCATAAGTAAGCGGCAAATACTTTTGACACTCACATTATTATATGCCAAGACGGAAGAGAATCCATGGATGAGAAAAATTATGAAAGTACTTTCCGATCAGAGGGGGTGTATGGAGGAAATATTGAAAGTAGAAATAAACTGCGGTAAAGTTATCTAATATCCGGGTTTTAAGAGTTACAATGCTTATGCAGGAGTATCATATGGATTACATAAATGAGACGAAGCAGAGAATAGAAAACAAATACCATGAGATGACTGCCGTGGAGCGTAGTATTGCAGACTATTTTATCAACAATAAAAGAGTGCATGATTTTTCTTCAAAGAATATTTCCATTCAGCTCTACGTTTCGGAAGCAACCTTATCCAGATTTGCAAAAAAATGCGGTTACAAAGGCTACCGGGAGTTTATTTTTTCTTATGAGAAATATCTGGAACTGGAGGACACCGCAGAGGCCGAAAAAGATATCAGTGCGATTACAAGAAAAGTAAAACAGACCTACGGCTCTTTGATGCATGAGACATTTCAGCTTCTGGATGAAGAGAAAATCCGCCGGATAGCCGGTAATATGAATGAAGCCAGGAAGGTCTTGATTTACGGTGTCGGAAGCTCCGGCTTTGTGGCAGGAGAGTTCCAGCACAGATTTATGAGAATCGGACTGGATGTGTCGGCGTTTACGGATTTTCAGATGATTCCCATTAGCGCGGCCTTGGCCAATGAAGGATACCTGATTATAGGAATTTCTCTTAGCGGAAAGACGGATATTATAGCCGAGGGCCTGAAAATAGCAAAGGAAAAGGGAGCGAAAACCGTTCTGATCACGGCAAATGCCGAAAGTAAAGCAGTGAAATACAGTGATGAAGTAATCCGGGTTGCGTATTCCAAAAATCTGGATACGGGTACGGTCATTTCACCGCAGTTTTCTATTTTAATCATGATCGATGTTCTGTATTCCTATTATTTTGAGAATGATTCCTATTTCAAAGGACAGAAATATCATCAGACACTGAGCGCCATCAAAGGCTCCATGCAATGACCCATTAGAAAATTGTCTTTTTTATGGAAGAAGGTGTCGGAAACCATGAAAAACGAAGAGGCAGAATTATATATAGGCATAGACATAGGCGGTACCGAAGCGAAAATCGGATTGCTTACCGGGGACGGAAAGATCATGGATAAGGTCAATGTTCCGGTTTCCTTTGATCATTATGAAACACCGATATTGGTGACCGTGAACCGTGCGGTAGGTGAGTTCCTCAAAAAGCATACGGAGGATAAAGACAGGATCCGGGCTATCGGTGTTTCGGCAACCGGAGCCATTGATTCGAAAAGCGGTGTCGTCGCAGGCTGCGGCGGACATATCAGGAACTGGCTTGGTAGTCCGATCCGGGAAGTGTTAGAAAAAGCCTATGGACTGCCTGTGTTTGCCCTGAACGATGCCAATGCGGCGGCGCTGGGGGAAATGTGGCAGGGCGGAGCCAAGGGCAAAAGCAATGTTCTGGTGATTACCATTGGAACCGGCGTAGGGGGCGGCATTATCGTAGACGGACATATATTGCTTGGAAATCATGGCTTTGCCGGCGAGATCGGTTACATAAAACCGCCGTTTGTGCCGGAAGAATCTTTGACTGGCAGAGGCTGCTATGAAGATTATGCATCCATGTCGGCGCTTATCCGTATGGTAGAGGTGGCGGCCCGAAAGGGAAGTATGGATGCAAAGTATGCATCGGGGACAAATGGAAGAGAGATATTTGATGCAGTGAAGTCAGGGGATAAGATTCTGGAAAGGATCACGGAATGCTGGATCGGAAATATTGCTGCGGGAATTGTAAGTCTGGTACATATATTTAATCCGGAAGTGATTCTGATAGGCGGGGGTGTTTCCGCGCAAAAGGAATATTTTATCGATAAGCTGCGGAACCGGGTATTTGATGCGATTATGGACGAGTTTAAAACAGACTTGAACTTGAAGGCAGCAGAATTAAAGAATGACGCGGGTATGATCGGGGCCGTAAAGTTTTGCTTGGACAGTCTCCGCGATAGCGGTCGCGGGTGAGATAGGCATCGGTTCATCAAAGCGTTTTCGTACAAAATCAACAAAACAAAGTCAACAAGGTGGTTGAACATGGTAAGTATTTTCATGTTCGACCACCTTCTTTTTATATCGGTGAATGTACTTTCAGAAGCGTTCCAATGGATTGAAGGGCAAAAAAACCATCATTATAATCAAGCTTATTAAGAGGTGCGTGACGATGTTTTTTAAGAATATTATAGGAAAAGACAGGGATATTGTAGAGGAATTCAATAAAGAAGTATGCCTGCTCCGGGACTCCACCGGGGATAGTCTTTGTCTTGAAAAGGGAGATACGGACGGGTATGTGATCGAAAAAAGAGAACATTTGGTGACGGTGCGATATAAGGATATTTCCTACCTTTCCCGTGCAGTATTGAGAATTGCGGCGGAAGATACGATGGAAGAAAAAATCATAGCACAGGGAAGATGCTTTCGTGATTTCGGTGTCATGCTGGATGTGTCGCGGAACGCCGTACTGAAAGTGGAAACGGTGAAGCGGTTTATGCGACTTGCGGCATTAATGGGATATGCTTTCGTGGGTCTGTATATGGAGGATACCCTAAAAATCGATGGCGAACCCTACTGGGGGTATCAGAGGGGAGCTTATACGGAGGCGGAAATAAAAGAACTAGATCAATATGGCCGGTTTATAGGAATAGAGCTTCGGCCTTATATCCAGACATTGGCCCATGTGAATCAGGTTTTCCGTTATGAAAGCTACAGAGACATCATGGATGCAGAGGACATTCTTCTAGTAGGAGAAGAACGAACGGAAAAACTGTTGGATCATCTCATCGGAACGGTGGCACATCGGTTCAGTACATCCCAAATCAATATAGGAATGGATGAGGCATATCTGGTCGGACGTGGAAAATACATTGAAAAGAACGGGTATACGCCGCGTAAGGAGATTATGCAGAAGCATTTGGCACTGGTGCTGGATCTGTGTAGAAAATATGGTTTAAAACCGCAGATGTGGAGCGATATGTTTTTCGGCTTTTCGACGCCGGAGCAGGTTTCGGATTCCAGAACAGAGGGTGTGGTACCGGAAGGGGTGGAAATTGCTTATTGGGATTATTATTCACAGGATGTGGGACATTATGATGAACGCTTAAAGGCACATCGCAAGCTTTCGGATCGTGTGGCATTTGCGGGAGGCGCCTGGAAATGGAGCGGGCTGGTGCCGCATAACCGGTTTAGCATGAAGGCCAATGATGCTGCCATAGAAGCATGTAAAAAGAATCATATTTCTTCTTTTACGATCACCTGCTGGGGAGATGATGGAGCAGAGGCAAGCTGTTTTTCTATTCTGCCGACCTTGTACAGAGCGGCAGAAAAAGTATATGGAGATGCCATACCGGCGTCGGCATTTGAACTTCTCACCGGGATTCCGATCGAAGAGTATTTACAGATCGATGATGGAAATCCGTATGCGGGAGAAGGCAACACCCACAATAACAGTTCCAAGTATCTGCTATATAACGATCCGCTGTATGGCACCTTCGATTCTGTCATACCGAATGACATCACAGAAGAAATACAGAACCAGAGAGAAAAAATAAAGAAGGTTTTGGATTCCGGAAAATGCAGATTCGGGTATGTTTTTGAGACAGAAAAGAAATTGCTGGATGTAATCGAACAGAAAGCAACGCTCGGAAAGCGGATCAGAACACTATATGAAAAGAAGGATAAGGAAAGGCTCCGGGAAACGGCACAGACACGTATACCGGAACTGCAGGAACGTATAGAGGATTTGTATTGCACGTTTAAGAAACAGTGGAATATCGAAAACAAATCCTATGGCTTTGAAATTCAGGCCATTCGCATAGGTGGTCTGAAGCAGCGGTTAAAGGATGTAAAGGAGATGCTTGACGGATATGTACAAAGGGACGAACCCATCGAGGTTCTGGAGGAAAAGCAGATTCCTTTTTCGTATTGCACGGCGGAGAGTATGGAATCACTGAATTATAATCTGTGGTCCCATAACGTCACGCCAAATGTTATCGGATAATGAGACGGATTCTTCTATCCGTTACATCATTTATATCATTTACATTATTTCATCATGGGAGGAAATGAAGATGAGAAAAAGGCTTTTAAGCATGTTGCTCTGTGGAGCAATGGCGCTGGGAATACTCACAGGATGTGGCAGCAGCGCGGCAAACGGTGCAGGATCCGGTGCACAGCAGGCCGGTAATACAGCAGGCGGTACGACAATCGAGTTCTGGACGATTGATCTGAAGGCGTCCTTTGGAGATTTCTTTAATGACATGATTGCAAAGTACGAAGAGAAAAATCCGGGAGTAAAGATTAACTGGACCGACGTGCCATACGATGATATCAAATCCAAGCTGGTTACTGCTGTGGCAGGTGGTACTGCGCCGGATGTGGTAAACCTGAATACACAGATGGCATTGACGCTGGCCGGACAGGGCGCGCTCGTGGATCTCAACAAGGAGGCATCGGAGGAGCAGAAGAGCATTTATACAGAGAGTCTTTGGAAATCCGCTAGCATTGGCGATGCCATGTATGCTTTCCCATGGTATGCATCACCGGACATCATGTTTTATAACAAGGAGCTTTTTGATAAGGCCGGCATGAAGGTTCCGTCTACCTTTGAAGAAGCGCTGTCGGAGTGTGAAGAGTTCTATAACAAGACCGGCGCGTATTTGTTTACACCGGATTCCTTCTTTAACCTGATGGTTTCCGAGAATATGGAAATTATCA
>ONLM01000227.1 GCA_900318695.1 uncultured Eubacteriales bacterium
AGGTTGTCCCTGTTCCATAAGCAGGCCCGGAACATGTTATGCTTCCGGCCGTCCTGCATAACTTGTTCCCCTACTTGTTCCATCACTTTTCCCGTTCATAGCCTCTCTGCCTGCCGTAGAAAGCAAAGTGGCTTGGTCCTATTTTCGTCCAGCCTCCGATCTTATTCATAATCCCTGCAATCTCATAGGAATCCGACTTTTTGAAGTCTGAAGGGAACTTTCCAAAACACTCGCACCAGATCTCCAAATTACAGACCCTCTTTCTGGTTATCGTACCTTTTCCCCTGTCTTTGGTGATTCTGATTCCATTCAGGTAGTTTCTTCTCTGCAGAAGATCCATATTTTCCCAATCCTTCGGCAGCAAGGTTTCAAGATATTCGCGTACCAGGCCCTCACGTTCATCTGCCTCCATCGCTTCGCTCTGCTGCTCAGCCGCCTCTTTGGCATCTTCGCCTTCCAGGTACAGCTTTTCCCCTTTTTTCCAGAGGACCAGTGTCTCTGCCCAGATCTGCTTCACTTCTTCATCCGTGATCTCCCACGACTTCTTGTTTCCATTACCGTTGACCTTCACCGGCCAAAAGCGACGATTTCCGGTAACGTCCCGCAAGAACCCGCTCTCTGCATTCGTCGATCCCACTATGACGCATTGCCTTGGATGACTCTCTACGTTTACGCCATACGCGGCCCTATATTTGTCATCCCTCCTGCTGATGAAGCTTTTGACTGTTTCAACATCCATTTTCCGCATGCCGGCAAGCTCGCCAAGCTCCAGGATCCAATACCCCTGCAATTTTTCCGGACCAGCTTTGTCCTTCATATCCGTCAGGGTAAGTGCGTCTGAGAACCATTCTTCTCCCGCCAGCCTGTTAAAGAACGTCGATTTTCCGACGCCCTGCGGACCGTTAAGGATCAGAACGCTGTCGAACTTTGTTCCTGGCCGATAGATCCTCGCTACCGCCGCAATCATCGTCTTACGAATTACTGCCCGGTTGTAACTTGTATCTTCAGCCCCGAAATAATCAATGATCAAAGTCTCCACCCGGGGGATTCCATCCCATTCCGGCAGTGCCTCCAGATATTGTTTGATCGGATGGTAGGCTCGTTCGTGGGCTACTGTGACAACAGCGTCTTTCGTCTTGTCTGATGCATAAACCCCATAGAGATTAGCAAGGTAAACCTTGAGTGCCGCAAAGTCAGCGTCGCTCCACCCTTCTTTAACCTGCTTCCACGGAAGCTTCCCCCTCGCGTCGATGCCATCACGATGGCAGTTAAAAGCAATGTTCTTCAGTGCTGGATCATGCCGCATAATCTGCACGATATTGTCCAGCGTAGCTTTGATATTTCCCTCTTTATTCAGCTCCAGTGATGCTTCCCAATTATCATCCTGATCAGAGAAGTCAATTTCCGCTTGAGCCTGGCGATCCCTTGCAAGCTGCATCTTTACCTCAGGATCTTCAGCAGCAAACTCGCACATCGCTTTCCATGATGGGAGTTTCGATGTGTCCATCTCTTCCGCCGTCTTTTCATCCAGCTTTCCAAACTTGTGAATTCTCACAAGATCGAATGCGTTCAAGAGCTTTCCACGAGCAGGGTCCGTCCCGTGATGGCTATATACCCACTTGTTGTCAAACACCTGGACGCCGGCACTTCCTTCACCCGGGATATAGTCATACCTCCCATCAAATACCGATGGTTCATAGATTTCCCCAAGGAACTTTCCGATAGCATCCGTAATCGTATAGGTCCGGCAGAACGCGCCGACAATATTCTTCTTCGTCAGCGGATCCTCCTGCTTCTTTGCCCGTTCTGTCGTATTTCTTATTTCTCTGGACGATATCGGCCATGAAGCGATGTTCTTCCAATTTTCATATCTGGCCAGATACTCATCAGGATCCAGGGCTGGTCCGTCAACCTTCCTATACTCAAATTGCCCGTCAACTGACGTGCTGGGCCAGTACATCAGCCTGTTCGGTTCGTAGGTCGTATCGTCAAAAAAATCGATACCAATATCCGCCGCTACGAGCCTTGCCACAGCCTGGTATTCTTCCGGATCCACATCCCGGCTAAGCGGGATAATGAAACGAAGACGCGGCTTTTCGGGCGTATGTTTGTGTGTGGAATATACACAGAAACCGTAATCTGCAAGCAGTTCCACATCATCGATGATCCCCGGGATACCGAAATCCATATCCAGCGTAAGCATGGACCTGCATTCCACCGCATCCTTCTTCCGTCTGTTCCCAGTCAAATGACCGCCGACAAAACCTCCGATATCCTTAATGTTGTCCTGTTCCGCCCGTGTTTTATTCTTGAATTCTTCCATGGTCTCAGTAGTGACGTATGTATTGGAAAGTCTTATACACAGATCTTCCCAGTTAATATCCGAATTCTTCCAGTTTTTGGAGTACCGCTGGTCTCCATAGCATATTTTCAGTGTTTCCATCAAGCATGACCTCCTGTTTCTTAGTCCCGGACTTTGATAATCGTTTCATATATCCAAGGACAGTAATTCCCCATTTCACAACCAGATTCCCATATATTTTTTTCAGAGCCTCTGTCCTCCGCAGATTGGCAGAGGCTCTTCCTTACTTACCTGTACTCTTCCAGCTCAACCGCGAGTTTTATCCAAACACGTTTAAGCATCCTGCTCACGTCCGGCTGCGGCATGCCGATTTCGCTTCCAATTTGATCCTCCGTTACCGCGTCCCCGAAAAGCAGGACGGCTTTCTTTTCCCGTTCCGGGAGTCTGTCAATTGCCGCATACAACGCATTGATCAGAATCTTTTGCTCAATCAACTCCTCCACAAGAGGCCCCGGGGCTTGGAAATCCATCCTTTGTTCCCCATAAAGCTCATCCAGACTGAGATGTGTCCTGTACCAATAGTCCTTATATTCCAGACCGTTTTTCATATATCTCTTGGCCTCGAGTGTGTATTTGCTGAAATGCCCGCCTTTTATCTGCTTTTCCCATTCATGTTTCCTATACATATGATTTCCTCCTCTACATGCGTGATAATGTTTCTATATCTCCAAGGACAATAAATTCCCGTTTCACAACCAGAGCCTCAAATATTTTTCAGAGCCTCTGCCCTCCGTAGAATGACAGAGGCTCTTTGTGCTTACGAGTTCCTGTACTCTTCCAGCTCAACTGCCAGCTTTGCAAAAACACGCTGAAGGAGCTTGCTGGCGCCCTGCTGTGACATGCCGATCTCTTTTCCGATCTGCGCCTGAGACGCCTTGTACATGAAGAGAAGGACCGCTGTCTTTTCCCGGTCAGGAAGTGCGTTAATTGCTGCATAAATCGCGTCATTCCGGGTCTTCAGCATGACCTGGTCCTCCACAAGATTGGACCGATCCGGAAAATCCATTCCCTGTTCCGCCATAAGCCTATTCAGGCTGAGCGGAGTTCCGTGCCTATGATGAGGACATCCAGCACAGTTCCCATTACATCTCCTGTCACCAATCATGCATCTTGCACGGCGTTCGTTATTCCTATGCTCTCTCCATTCTTCTCTTTTACAGGTACGATAAACCTCTTCTGTTACATGAACTTCTTTGCCATCGACGGTTAAATAGTATTCTCTCTGTTCCATCTCATGTCCTTTCCGTCCGATCAAGAACGGCAGGATCACAAGCAGAACTCTGAATACCGATAATATCCACGGCCTCCAATGCCCAAAAAGGCGCACGAAAGTAAGGTGGGTGCAATCGGAT
>ONLM01000055.1 GCA_900318695.1 uncultured Eubacteriales bacterium
CTGTGAAAGCATGAAACCGATACAGGCAGATGCAGCTTTTCGAGAGCTTTAGCCAACATATATCCCTGTATGGCAATTTCGGACTGATGTTCTACTCTTGACGCGGATGCATCGAGCAGAACATCGACACAAAGCCTATGATCCACCTCGTCTCCCGGTTTTAAAAAAACCTTATTGTCATGAAAAAGCGGAAGGCGATACGCCATAGAAGGAATGATCTGTCCCTGCTTTGCCTTAACCGGAAGCGGTTTTTCATAGTACTGAAGCAACGTTTCCAAAGAAGCGGAAAGATTCTTTATTCCTGCTTCGATTGCCCGGTAGGATTTTTCATACAGTGCAAGATTTTTTTCATGCTGCTTTTCATTGGCCTCCCGAACCAGACGCGCCTCATGATTGGCACTGTAATGATTACTGTCCGGCGAGAAGCCTTTCGTGACATATAGATGACATTTTATATGGTCTTCCCGACAGAGCTTTGCCTCCAGTCCTGCCTGCTCTTTTTCCGTAAGTATAGATGGCCCAAAGCATGCCTGAATATACTCCAGATCCGCATCGGTATGGTCAGTGATCCGATCCGATCCCACTGCGCCAAACCGCATTGGGACCTTACTGTCTTCGGTTTCTCCATTGTAACGTACCAGCAGAGAATCCACATGATGATGCTCTCGATGAAGCAACGCCTGAAGCCAAACATTGATTCCGTTTCTGTGTATATTATCAACTGCAGTTAACCGAAAATCATGGAAATGAAAATAACGGATCAGAATATCCTGCATATGCTCTGCTAAATCTGCCGCCGGGATGGAAGCAGAAAATTCGAGTTCTTCCGCAAGCATCCGATTATTGGAAGAAAGCCTCGGCAGTTTTTTACCGAGTACCTTGGCCCAGCGGTACTGCTGCATTTCAAACAGTCGGATATGACCGGCCATCATTTCCTGACGCGATAAACGTTCAAAGGAATGATACCAGCGCTTCGCATAGTCTTTACGCATGGAAAGAAGAACCGGTCGTTCCGGCAGTTCCTTTTCTACCGTATAGGATTCTAATGCAAGAAACAGAAGCTCATCAAAGAGCTCCTGTTTGTGACTGTGTTGATACGATGCAAAAAAGCGGAGAATTGTGGTAAAGGAATTGCCGGACCACTTATACAAAAGGCCCAGAATAGTATTTCGATATATATCCGCTTCCCCGGACGGAAGAAAAGCAAGAAACGGAATATCCATATCATAACAACCGGCGGCGTTCCATACCAGATTTCTTGCGCGCTGTTCCTCTTTGCCATAAGAAATACTCATACTCTGCCTCAAACCGTTTTTCCGGAAAATACCAGTTCCCGTGTAAGATCCTTAGGAATTCTGGCGGCAATAACATCATCAATCAGACTTCTTTCGTAGGCATCGAAGCTTTTATTTGTAATACAAAGGCTCAATGCCTGTCCGGAATTCAAGCCCTGCTGAATAAGTCGAAGGGAATCCAGCAGGCCACGAAGATCTACGGCTCGTTCCGAAATGTCTGCATGTTCTGCCTTTTTCAGAAGATCAAAGAACAGAAGACGGAACTGTTTTTCAATGTCCGGCTGAATATCCGGAAATGCTCTCTCCAAAAGTTTCCCCAAATGTTCTTCTGTGATGTTCGGCATATTCACTACTGCAAAACGAGAAGTCAGTGCCTCGTTTAAATCTCTGGTACCCGCATAACCATAATTCATGGTGCCCAGAAATCTTGTTGCCGGATGAAGTTTGGAAACCGGATATCCCGGCACGTCAATTTGTCTTCGGAAATCAAGTGCTGCATGAAGGACAGACAGTGCTTCATTTTTGGCCATGTTGATCTCATCCAGTACACAGAATCCGCCATGCGAAGCAGCCGCCGTGACCGGTCCCTCCCGAAATATGACACGCGTTCCGTCATAGGTATCGGTTCCCATAAGGTATCCGGCATCTACATTGACGTGAAAGGAAACATTGTACAGCGGACGGCCGAATACAAAGCTCAAATTCTCGGCCAATACATTTTTACCGGTGGCCTTAGGGCCGGCCAGAAGGAGATTGCCTCCGGCCAAAATTACACTCAGGGCTTCTTCGAATACCTCCTGCCCATAATAAATGTACAGTGGCTCCGGCATCCGTTGTTTCAGTTCCTCGGATACTTCTCCATACTTTGTGCGAAATTCCTGCACCTTCCGGATCAATTCTTCACGAATTCCCGCTTCCTGCAATAATTCTTCTTGTGTCATACTTACTGTCCTTTATATAGCAGGCCGGATTACTGATAATTTTCTACCAGAAACATTGGCTTTACTACAACAACTTCATCATACTCTTTTTGAGATACGGTAACCGATGCATTCAGCTTTTTCAAATCTTCTTTCATAAGCCGGAATGCTTCTTCCTTTGTTTCGGCACGACCTTCACGAATCACACGAACCATACGCGTCAGAACAAGCGGATGCGCATAACAGGCCGGTACCGGGAATTCCTTATCTTCTTCCGTACTGCCTTGCGGAAAATCCTTTAAATACTGTCTCATATTTTCTACGGCCGCTTTCCATTGGCGTTCTGCATAAGCCTTATTGTTTCTTCCGGTAGGAAGAACTCGGCTTGACATAACCATGAAGACGATACCAATTCCGAAAAGAACTATATAAATGGCAAGTCCCTGCTGATGCAGAAAAGCAACAATGCCGCCTGCACAAGCAATCAAGCCAAGCAGTAAAATTACTGCCGCCACGAGCTGATATGTCGGATTAATGTTATCGATTACTCTTTTCTGCTTTGCATTTTCACTTAATGCCATGCTGAGAGCCGGATTTGCATTCAGATAGGATTCTGCATTCTGAAGTGAACGGACATTATTCTCTGCTGTCACAGACAAATGGTCCACATAACGTTTCCGCTCTTCCTCCTCTGCTTTTTTCAATTTCAATTCCGCCTGTTTACTGTGCATCGGAATCTCCGGATGCTTTTCCGCAACCGCCTCCAGAAAACGGTCTACATCATCTTCGTATTTAAAATTACAGGTGATGGTCTGGTCCTGTCCGTACTCTACTACCAGATATGACATAGTGCCAAACATACCCTTTCCGGTAAATCCGCCCTTGCTCATAGCCACGCGTTTGAACATACGATGAATATCATCATAGCGAAGATAAAAACGACGATCCAGAAAGAAACTGTTCAGATAGACTGCCTGTTTTCCAATGGCGCATGGGCCGACACGCAGACTCTTTTTCAGATCGCCTTCCAGTTCTCTGGTGGCAAGGGAAAGTTTTCCGATACATTTTGGTTCAAAAATCATGTTTATATTCTCCTATCGATACTTGTGCTTCTGTACTGAAACTGCGTCCCGCCAGCCACGCTGACGCCACGTAATCCCAATCCTTTTCACTGTGTTTTATTATAATTCAATTTTTTGATTCCGCAAAACTTCTTGCAGTGTATCACTTTCATGGATTTAAAAATTCGGAGGAATGTTCATGCATTCCCCCGAATCTTGAATTACAGTTTGCAGTTGATCAGGCTGTCTTACTGTGACCCTCATTTGTTGAAAGAGGTGAAGTTGCTGTTCTGTACTTCTTTGACTTATTCATGAAGATAGCAAGGAAGGCAACGGCGATAATGATACCAGCCGGATAAGCAACCGATGTGTTGGACTTGAAGAACGGAATCATGCCCAGGCATTCCGGAGCCATGATGAAGTATGTAGCAGAAACAGCACTCATAAATGTTGCAGGAACAGCACATACCCAGAAGTTCTTCTTTTCCATTGCAAGATACATTGCACCGGACCAAAGAACAAGCATAGCAAGTGTCTGGTTGGTCCATGAGAAGTATCTCCAGATTACGGCATAGCTGAAGATGCCGAAAGAGTTACCGAATCCAAGGAAAGCACCGGCACCAAGAAGTGGTACGCAGAGCTTAAGACGGTTTGCGTAAGAAGCCTGGTCAACCTTGAACCAGTCGGCAAGAGTAAGTCTTGCAGAACGGAATGCAGTATCACCGGAAGTGATTGGGCAGGCAACAACACCGAGCATAGCCAGTACAACACCGACAGAACCCATTGTCTTTACGCAGACATCATAGATGGCTGCTGACTGACCCTTGGAAAGGATATCTGCAAGTCCAGTGTTAAGACCGCCGGTAACTTCATAAACAGAGCATCCTGCTGCAGCCCATACAAGAGCGATAATACCCTCGGCAACCATGGCACCGTAGAATACGAAGTGTCCCTGTCTCTCTGACTTTAAGCAACGTGCCATTACAGGAGACTGTGTGGAATGGAATCCGGAAATCGCACCACAGGCAACGGTGATGAACATGAAAGACCAGATCGGGTTGGACTTTGGATGCATGTTATAGAAGTTTGTCCAGATTTCCGGTGTGTGGTATCCATTCATAGGAAGACCAAGAATTACACCGATTGCCATCAGAATCAGGCAGATACCGAATACCGGATAAATCTTACCGATGATCTTATCAATGGAAATGAATGTTGCGATGAAGTAGTATGTAAGGATAATTCCAAGCCATACCGCTGTGTTTGCCATAGCACCTGAAGCACCCTTGGCCTTCAAAAGCTCAACAATAAGTCCTGCAGGACCTACAGCAAATACAGTACCAACCATGACAAGAAGAACAACAGAGAAAATTCTCATTACTGTCTTCATGCCGCTTCCGAGATACTTACCTGTAACCTCAGAAATGGAAGCACCGTTGTTTCTCTCGGAAAGCATTCCGGAGAAATAGTCATGAACACCACCGGCAAACGTTGTACCAAAGGTGATCCAAAGGAATACGATTGGTCCCCACAATGCGCCCTGCATTGCACCAAAAATAGGGCCAAGTCCCGCAATGTTAAGAAGCTGAATAAGGAAAAGCTTCCACTGAGGAAGAACTACGTAGTCAACGCCATCGTTGATGGCTACGGCCGGAGTTTCACGGTCATCAGGGCCGAATGTGTTGTCTACAAGTTTTCCGTATGTGAAATAACCACATACCAAAAAAGCGAGACATAAGAAAAAGCTGATCATAAAATTTACCTCCTATAAATTTATAAACGGAACTTGAGTGATCGGTTCAACTTCCATTTAAGGCACGCGTAGCAAAACATTTACAATCTTCCCACATATTGCTGCTTAAACCACCGCGGCAACACAAAAGTACTTTGCTGCACTACTGTCATTGCATTTATAAGGATACAATAAGTATAAAAATGACTCAATATCCATTTAAAAATCTGTATAAAGTGCCACGAAATTAATTCTTTATTTGTAAAAATTTCGTATTGAAATTAATACATTTATCTATTTTCACTCAAATGTGTCAACCGCTTGCGTCATTTTTAAGAATTTTGAATGATATTTAAACATTGTTTTTCATATTTTTAACAGCTCTTTTAAGGGCTTGTGCACTTTTTGTAACAAAGATTCGAATGATTTTTTTTAGAGATACATAAATTTAAATCAAAAAGGGAGAGGATATCCATCCTCTCCCGCTTTCATTTATCGATCGTTATATTTCCGCATTTTATGCAACGGCGGATGCTTTGATTTTAGTTTCTATCTCCTGAGGCTTTATTGCAGCAAATGCCTGCTCCAGATCTTCAATGATGTCATCAATATGTTCCGTACCTATTGATAAACGAATGGTATTTGGTTTGATGCCCTGATCCAGCAGTTCCTCCTGTGAAAGCTGGGAATGTGTTGTCGACGCAGGATGAATAACAAGACTCTTTACATCCGCAACATTGGCAAGAAGTGAAAAAATCTTAAGATGATCAATAAACTTCCATGCTTCTTCCTGGCCGCCTTTGATTTCAAATGTAAAAATCGATGCACCGCCATTTGGAAAATATCTTTCATAGAGCGCATGATCCGGATGATCCGGGATTGATGGATGATTCACCTTATCCACCAGCGGATGCTTGCTTAAATATTCCACCACTTTTTTCGTGTTTTCTGCGTGTCTTTCCAAACGAAGTGACAAGGTTTCAACACCCTGTAAAAGCAGGAAAGCATTAAACGGAGAAATGGTTGCGCCTGTGTCTCTAAGAAGAATGGCACGAATATAGGTAACGAAAGCGGCAGGGCCGGCAACATCATAAAATGAAACGCCATGATAACTTGGATTCGGCTCGGCAATGTTTGGATATTTTTCACTTGCCTTCCAGTTGAATTTTCCTGACTCCACAATCACTCCGCCCAGTGTTGTACCATGTCCTCCTATAAACTTTGTAGCCGAATGTACGACGATATCTGCTCCATGCTCGATCGGGCGAATCAGATACGGTGTTCCGAAGGTATTGTCTACAACAACCGGAATGCCATACTTATGTGCTATTGCAGAGACTGCATCGATATCCGGAATATCACTGTTCGGATTGCCAAGTGTTTCAATGTAAACCGCTCTCGTATTTTCCTGAATTGCCGCTTCCACTTCCTGCAGATTATGAATATCCACGAAGGTGGTTTCGATACCATACTGCGGGAGTGTATGCTCTAGAAGATTATAACTACCGCCGTAGATCGTTTTCTGTGCTACGATATGACCTCCGTTGGCAGCCAATGCTTCAATCGTGTAAGCAATGGAAGCGGCTCCGGAAGCAACGGCAAGAGCGGCACTTCCGCCTTCCAATGCTGCAATTCTTTTTTCCAAAACTTCCTGTGTTGTATTGGTCAGTCTTCCGTAGATATTTCCGGCATCGGCAAGTCCGAAACGATCGGCAGCATGTTTGCTGTTATGAAAAACATAGGAGGTTGTCTGATAAATCGGAACCGCTCTGGAGTCGGTTGCCGGATCTGCCTGTTCCTGACCTACATGTAACTGTAATGTTTCAAATCTGTATGCGCTCATGATGTTTATCCCCTTTTTCGTTCTTTTTCTGTTTTGTTGTTTTTGGGTACAAAAATACCCGGTAGGAAATCCTTACCGGGCAAATAGACTTTAATGCTTTAATCATTTATCACTGTACTTTTTCAAAGTCAGTAAGAAACAGTTTATTCCTTTGCATCGTTCTATCTGCCATCGGTCTGCACATTCGGCAACACATTCGACAACACATGTTTTTCTTATTCATATACTTTGTATTCATGAAATTTGCCTCCTTGTTTTTCGATATGCATATCCTATCATTTTATTAAAAATCTGGAAAATCCTAAATTTTTATGATCAGTAATAGATATGGCCTATAGAGAATGCCTCTTCTATAAATTTTTTATTTTCATAAAGATTCACATGCGCATTCTGCTTTTCGTACACGTGAATCTTTATGAAATAGAACTGTTGGGGAAAACGTTATATTGCGTCTTTCATAAAACGATCCAAAAGTGGTTACATAATCAGATCATGTAGTACCATTCATCGCCTTGACCGATTTCATCGATTCTGCGCTCATGATTGCTTGTGTGATATTCCATTTCCAGACTCTTCATGCTGACTCTGGAATTTGCATCGATGGATTTCGTAATGAAAGCATTGCCGCCAATCACGGTATTATCTCCGATTACGGTTTCTCCGCCCAATATAGATGCGCCGGAATAAATCGTAACATTGTTTCCGATGGTTGGATGCCGCTTCTTTCCTTTCAGGCTCTGTCCGCCACGCGTAGAAAGTCCACCCAACGTCACACCCTGATAAATTTTTACATGATCACCGATGATGGTGGTTTCTCCGATTACGATACCGGTTCCATGATCGATAAAGAAATAGTTTCCGATCGTTGCTCCGGGATGTATATCGATTCCTGTTTTTCCATGTGCATATTCCGTCATGATTCTGGGAATCATCGGTACACCGAGCAAAAACAGCTCGTGTGCTATTCTATACACAGAAATCGCGTACAGACCTGGGTAAGACAGAATAATCTCATCCTTTCCTTCTGCTGCCGGATCGCCTTCAAAACCAGCCTCTACGTCTGTTTCAAGGGTCTTTCTTATACGAGGAATTCTTCTCATGAAATCCAATGTTACGTTTTCCGAATTTGAATCATCCTTCCCCTGATACTTTAAAACCAGAGAAATTTGTTTATTGAGATGGAAGATAACATCCTCTATCGCCGCAGACATATTGTTTTTAATCGTATATATCCTGTATACCTTATCGCTGTAATATCCGGGATACAATATTTTCAAAAGCTTCTCAACCACATCAACAATAGCCTTCCGATCCGGTTGATTGCATATGTCAATGCGGTTTACGGTTCTCTCATCCTCATAATCAGAAAGAATAACATTCACAACATCTTCAATGATTTTATTTTCTTCGTTTGATTTCACGTAAAGAACTCCTTATATATTTTTTGGTTTCACATACTTAATTTGTGAAAAGTGCAGTAGAGTAATACCGGTCTCCGCTGTCCGGAAGAAGTGCGACGATCGTCTTTCCTTCATTTTCCGGTTTCTTTGCATATTCAATAGCTGCATAAAGTGCCGCACCGGAAGAAATACCAACGGAAATTCCCTCCTTCTTTGCAAGCAGTTTTGCTGTTGCAAATGCATCCTCATTGGTGGCCTTATACACTTCATCATAGACCTTGGTATTCAATACATCCGGAACGAAACCGGCGCCAATGCCCTGGATCTTATGCGCTCCCGCTTTTCCTTCCGAAAGGACCGGAGAATCTGCCGGTTCCAGTGCCACTACCTTTACTGCCGGATTCTGCTCTTTCAAATATTCACCGGTACCGGTTATGGTTCCACCGGTACCGACGCCGGCGATAAAAATATCTACCTTTCCATCGGTGTCTCTCCAAATCTCCGGTCCGGTAGTTGCCTTATGGATTGCCGGATTGGCCGGATTTACAAACTGTCCCGGGATAAAGGAATTCGGAATTTCCTTGGCCAGTTCCTCGGCTTTTGCAATGGCTCCCTTCATGCCCTTGGCGCCTTCTGTAAGAACGATCTCTGCACCGTAAGCCTGAAGTATGCTTCTTCTCTCAACGCTCATGGTCTCCGGCATGGTAAGAATGGTACGGTAGCCTTTGGATGCTGCAATAGAAGCAAGTCCAATACCGGTATTTCCGCTTGTCGGCTCAATAATTACCGATCCCTCTTTTAAAATGCCTTTCTGCTCCGCATCTTCGATCATAGCTTTTGCAATTCGATCTTTCACGCTTCCTGCCGGATTGAAATATTCCAGCTTAACCAAAACCGTCGCCTTAAGTGACAGTTCTTTTTCGATGTTTACAACCTCTACCAGAGGTGTATTTCCGACAAGTCCTAACGTTCCTTTGTAGATTTTAGCCATGATTTCTTCTCCTTCTGAATGTTCTCAACAGGCAAAACATACCGTCTCGCTTCTTTATGATTTTCTGCGGTTACGGCGTTTCCAACTTTATCACATAAAAATAGTCCGGAAGAATACTCTCCCGGACTTAAGACTTCAATGTTTGCGAATTCAACATTAATTATTGAGACATACAAAAAGGACGTATGTCCCAGTCTTATCGAAAGTCTGGGATGAATACTTCTGACAACACTTTGTACAGTTTTTGCATGTCATTGCGTAAAACATTGCTACATTCCTCTTTTTTATGTGATGCAAGGATTTTATCACATTAAACCTAGTATGTCGATAGGAATTTGACATTTTGGTGTTTTTAATTGCAATCAATGTACTTTTGCAAGTAACGCGACGGCCTCACAGTTATTGGTTCGCGGAAACATATCGCAGCTTGCAACTTTCTGAACCACATAGCCGGCTTCCTGTAACGGAACCAGATCTCTGGCCAGACTCTTTGGCTTACAGGCCACATAAACAAGGCGGTCTACATTGTACTGTATGATTTTCTGAAGTGCCTTAGGATGAATACCGTCACGCGGAGGATCTAAAATAATAAGATCCGGTCGTGGAGCATCCTCAATGCTTCCATCTTCTTTCTGAAGCTTACCGCCTTCTGTAATAACCTTTAAAACATCTCCGGCAATAAAATCACAGTTTTCAATGCCGTTCAGCTTTGCATTCTCGCGAGCGGCTTCTACCGCTTCTTCTACGATTTCAACACCGACCGCCAAACTGGCTACGGAGGACATGAGCTGTGTAATGGTTCCGGTTCCGGAATACAGGTCATAAATCACCGGCTTACGCCCTTCCTTCTGAAGATCTTCAAAGCCTGCATAGGAACGGACTTTATCATAAAGTCTCTCCGCTCCCAGCGAATTGGTCTGGAAAAAGCTAAATGGTGTAATCCGGAAACGGAGCCCCAGAATTTCCTCATAAAAATAACTCTGTCCATAGAGGATATCGGTTCCCTGATCCTTGATCACATCGGCAAGATCATCGTTTTTCGTATGCAGAATGCCGGAAAAAGTACCGCTTACGATTCCTTCTTCCTTTAACTGCAGCAACGCATTTTTCCATCCTTCCAGAACCTGGTCTTCCTCTTCGTCCGGACGGGTCATCGTATACCGGTCCGGTGTAGGAACGGTCTTACGCTCACGTACCTTCTTGCTGTAACGCTGTTCAAACCATGCAAGAAGTTCCTTCTGCCGTGCCTCATATGCTTCCTCAGAAACCGGCGTACGCATAGCCAAATCCCAGGTTGTGGTGGTAACAAGATCGACCAGAATCTCACCGGTTTTGATAGCGCGACGTACTAAAAGATGGCGCAGATAACCGGCGTGTGATTTTTTATGGTAGTATGTGATCTCCCGCCCGGCAAAATATTCCCGGGTCGTTTTTACGATCGCACCTACATCCGGATCGGTGATCTGGCAATCCTCCGCATTAATGATGTTGAAAAAACTGTGTTTCTGATGAAGTCCCAGCGTCAAAGGGCCATCCTTTTCCGAATCGCCAAAGGTAAATTCCATTTTGTTACGATAATATAATTCCTTCGGTGACGGAATAATCTCCTCAAAAAGATACGGCGTCCGAATGACCGGATCCAAAAGGTCCCGTACTCCCTGCTCTTTTTTTTGCAGTTCTTCGGAGTATTCTGTCCCCTGGTAATAGCAGCCACCGCAGATGCCGGCGTTTTTACATAAATTCATAGATATATAAATTCCTTTATTATGAAAAAATTTCATCATGGCATTCCCCTTTAAGGTTACTGCCATGATGAATTCTAAGCTTTAGTCCTCTGTGATAAGGTCATCATCCCCATCGTCATAGTCATCATAATCCTCCAAATAATCCGGAGCGATAAACTGATATACCGCATATGCAATGGCTGCAACGGCAGCTACTATTCCGATGATTGCAAGAACAGTAAGAATGATCTTCTTTAATTTGTCATCCTGTTTCTTTTCTTCGAGGTAATTCTGAAGTTTAAACTTTTCAAGAAGGAGTTCTGCCCGTTCTCTGGCATCGTCCTTATATCCTCTGACATTACCTGCAAATTCACGTGCATTTTCGCGTAAAGAAGCCAAATCGATTCGATCCATAACGCACCTCCTATGCTTATTTAAAAAAAATTATATCAGACTTTTTTTAGCTTGGCAAAGCTTGCAAACATCTTTTTCTGCCCGGCTTTATCAAACTCTACCGTTACTTCATAATCCTTTTTTGCATCTACGATTGACTGCACGGTACCTTCACCAAACTTTATATGACGAACACGGTCTCCCTCTTTGTAATCCAGCGATTCCGCTTTTTGTACGCCTTTCTGCTTCATAAAATCCGGAATACCGCTTCCCTTTTTCGCCGAAGCCGAAGATCGTAATCTTCCATTTCCCGCACCGTAACCGGCTGATCCGAGGCCACTGTATCCAAAACTGTTCTTTCCTGTATCGTTTCCATAGGAAGAACTGCCATAGTTTCCTCTGCCATAGGATGAAGAACTGCCATAGGATGATGTTCCATAGGATGAGCTATAAGACGAACCGGAGCTTCTGCGGCTGCCGCCGATTACCGATCCGAAATCCAGATCATCGTCATATCCGGAAGAGAATCCGGAGGATCTTCCCAGTTCTTTCTTTTCCAGCAGTTCATCCGGAATCTCGTCAATGAATGTAGACGGCTTCATACGTTCAAAGTTTCCATTGACCATACGGCTTTTTGCGCTGGTCATGAGCAGTTCCTGCTCGGCTCTCGTAATACCGACATAGCAGAGACGGCGCTCTTCTTCCATATCCTCCGGATTGTTCATGGACATATATCCCGGGAACAGTCCATCGCTCATTCCCACCAGATAAACCTTTGGAAATTCCAGACCCTTGGCACCGTGCAAAGTCATCAATGTCAGCATATCCTGTGTGTCATCCTTACGGTCAATGTCGGCAACCAGAGATACTTCCTCCAGAAACTCCGAAAGTTTCGGTATATCATGTTCACTTTCATAGGATGCGGCCTTATTGATCACTTCTTCAATATTCTGGAACCGTGTTTCCGCTTCAATCGTTCCCTCTGCCTTGACTTCCTCGGCATATCCCGTATCATCACGAATCGCTTCGATCAGTTTCGGAATAGAGAAACTGTCTTCCATTCCTTCCTGTGGCTCCTCATCAAGGAAACCCGCACTACGCAGCTTATCTTTCCAACTCTCTACTAGATCAACAAATTTCCGAAGTTCCGTACCGGCTTTTCCGCCTATGCCGATTTCGGACGCACGGGCCGCCGCTTCATACAGTGTCATTACTTTTTCTTCTGAAGAATGCTGTTCCGCATAGGCACGAAGCTTGTCAACCGTTGCATTGCCTATGCCGCGCTTCGGAACATTGATAATACGTTCAAATGCAACATTGTCGGCTGCATTGGCCAGTACCTTCATATATGCAAGAATATCCTTGATTTCCCGTCTCTGATAGAAGTTCACACCGCCAATGATCTGATACGGTACATTCATTTTAATGCACTGTTCTTCCATAAGTCTTGACTGGGCATTCGTGCGGTATAAAATGGCCTGATCCTGATACGGTACGCCGCGGCGATGTGTATCTACCACCTCACGGATTACCTGATATGCCTCGTCATTGGCATTTTCATACTCAATGAACCTTACGTCTTCTCCGCCCTTTTTTTCCGTCCACAGGCGTTTCTGCTTTCGTCCGTGATTGTGCGCAATAACGGCATTGGCACAGTTCAGGATTTTTTCCGTCGAACGATAATTCTGCTCCAGTTTTATTACACAGGCTCCCGGAAAGCTCTTTTCAAAATTCAGAATATTTTCAAGATTTGCGCCACGAAATGCATAAATGCTCTGATCGTCATCACCCACCACACAAATGTTTTTGTACTTAAGGGAGAGCATATGAACCAGCTCAAACTGAATATCGTTGGTATCCTGATACTCATCCACCAGGATATAGCGAAAACGCTCCTGATAATACTGAAGAACCTCCGGCTGCTCATGAAACAGCAGGACAACTTTATTTAAAAGATCATCAAAGTCCAATGCATCATTCTGACGAAGTTTCCGCTCATACTGTACATAGCAATCTGCAATGCGCTTTAACTGGTAGTTCCCACCGGCTTCCTTCATCATTTCCGCCGGTGTCTGACCTATATTTTTTGCATTGGAAATAGCACTGAGCACCGCCTTTTCTCTAAGCTGATGCGTATCGATATTCAGTTCCTTAAAAATCTGACGCATGACCGTTTTTTGATCATCCGTATCATAAATAGAAAAATTCTGACTGTAGCCCAAAAGGTCAATATGACGGCGAAGAATGCGTACACACATGGAATGGAAGGTGGATACCCAGACTTCACGGGCACGAAGTCCAACCAGCCGATCTACTCGTTCACGCATCTCGCCTGCAGCCTTATTTGTGAATGTAATAGCCAGAATATTCCACGGCTCCACACCGCAGTTCTCGATAAGATACGCTATACGATGCGTCAGGACACGTGTCTTTCCGGAACCGGCACCCGCTAAAACCAGTAAAGGTCCTTCCGTATGCCTTACCGCATCACACTGCTCTTTATTCAGAATTTTTTCCAGATTTTCCATAGTTACTCTCGTTCTTTCTATCTTTCTCTATATTTTCAATCGTACTTTTGTTCCGTGTTTTCAGTGCGACGATTATAGCATAAAGTCTCTGCATCATCCATATAGTTTAGAAAACTACATCTTGTGATTCAAAACGATTGTGTTATAATTCTTTTTATGGACGAAAAGTATCTGAATCAATTAATTACATATTTACAAGAACTCAGTCATATTGATCCATCCGAAATTCCGGGACTTGATCTTTATATGGATCAGGTGACCAGTTTCCTGGATGACCATTTAAGTGACGTAAAGAGGCACAAAAACGATTTGGCACTGACCAAGACCATGATCAATAACTATGCCAAAAATAAGCTTTTGCCGCCTCCAAATAAAAAACGTTACTCTAAGGATCATATCCTGATGCTTCTCTTTATTTTTTATTATAAAGGGATTCTTCAGCTGAACGACATCGAAACCGTTCTGAAACCGCTCAATGAGAAATATTTCCATAAAGACGGTGATTTAAACCTCAGCGATATTTACAATGCGGTATTCGATCTGGAGAAAAAGGAAAAAGAGCATCTTATCTCGGATATTCGTGAGAAATTTGATCGTGCTAAAACCACCTTTAGCACAGAGGATTCCCACTATGATTCTCTTTCGGATTCGGATCGGGAGGAATTACAGTTATTTTCATTCCTCTGTGAACTGGGATTTGATGTCTACTTGAAAAAACTGATCATGGAAACCATTATTGATCATCTTCGCGAAATGAA
>ONLM01000139.1 GCA_900318695.1 uncultured Eubacteriales bacterium
AAAAGATATCCGCCTTTGGCTCCGCGGATGGACTTCAGAAAGCCTCCTTTTACCATGAGAGAAATAATCTGTTCAAGGTATTTTAAAGAGATTCCTTTGCGTTCAGATATTTCTTTAATGGAAACTGGCGTAATGCCATCATAGTTTTCTGCGATATCAATTAATGTTGTGAGCGCATAGCGCCCTTTGGTTGAAATCATCATAATGAATCACCTGTTTCTTTTTATGTATTTCTTAATCCTAGCACATGACTAGAGATTCTTCAAGTGAGTTTCAACTAACAATTTGAAATGCATACATGGAAAAACATAACTGATAAACATTCCTGTTTTTATTGGAATACATACTTTTTTACTAGGAAATATTGATTGACGGAGATATTGGGCACAGTTATAGTAGAGATGCTGAAGAAAGACATATATTTAACAATAACAGGTGCGCACAATCTTTCCGTTTCTGTAACATGCGTTACGGAAATACAGCAAAAAAACAAGTAGGATGAAGACACTTTCCGGAGGGACAAAGAAATTGTGAAGAAGGAAAGCATTCTACACAACAGATTCTATTTGGTTCTTTTATTTCATTTGGAGGAGATAAAGATGAGAGAGGAATGGAGAGGATTTAAAGCTGGCCACTGGACTAATGATGTGAATGTTCGTTCATTCATCCAGAACAACTATACTGCCTATGAGGGAGATGCATCTTTCCTTGCAGGTCCGACAGAGGCTACAAATAAGCTGTGGGGAAAAGTTCAGGAGCTTCAGAAAGAAGAACGTGCCAAGGGCGGCGTACTGGATATGGAAACGAAAGTGGTTTCCGGTATTACAGCGTATGACGCGGCATACATTACCGATTCATCAAAGGACCTTGAGCAGGTTGTCGGCTTACAGACAGATAAGCCGCTGAAGAGAGCGTTCATGCCATACGGTGGAATTAAAATGGCAGAAGAAGCCTGCAAGACATATGGTTATGAACCGGATCCGGAGCTTCACAAGATTTTCACAGAATATCATAAGACACATAATCAGGGTGTATTTGATGCATATACTCCGGAGATGATGAAAGCCCGTCACAATAAAATTCTTACCGGTCTGCCGGATACCTATGGACGCGGTCGTATTGTAGGCGATTACCGCAGAGTGGCTCTTTATGGTATTGATTATCTGATTGAGGAAAAGAAAAAGGATTTTGCCAATACCGGGGATGGCACAATGACGGATGATGTCATTCGCAGAAGAGAGGAGATTTCAGATCAGGTACGTGCGCTTAAGCAGATGAAAGAAATGGCTATGTCCTATGGCTATGATATTTCTGTTCCTGCAAAGAATGCCAAGGAGGCGGTACAGTGGCTCTATTTTGGATATCTTGCCGCCATCAAGACACAGAATGGCGCAGCGATGTCAGTAGGTCGTGTTTCTACTTTCCTGGATATTTATATCGAGCGTGATCTCCGTGAAGGCACATTGACAGAGGTACAGGCACAGGAGCTTATCGATCACTTTGTTATGAAGCTTCGTATGGTTAAGTTTGCCCGTATTCCTTCCTACAACCAGCTCTTCTCCGGAGATCCGGTATGGGCTACATTGGAAGTTGCCGGTATGGGACAGGACGGTCGTTCCATGGTTACAAAGAACGATTTCCGTTTCCTGCATACTTTGGAAAATATGGGGCCGGCACCGGAGCCAAACCTTACCGTTCTTTATACCAAGAGACTTCCGGAAAATTTCAAGAAATATGCGGCCAATATTTCGGTTACAACATCTTCTATTCAGTATGAGAATGATGATGTAATGCGGCCGGTTTGGGGCGATGATTATAGCATCTGTTGCTGCGTATCTGCAACACAGACCGGTAAGGAAATGCAGTTCTTTGGTGCACGTGCCAACCTTGCAAAATGTCTTCTTTACGCAATCAACGGCGGTGTGGATGAAAAGACAAAGCAGCAGGTAGGCCCGGAGTATAAGCCGATTACAGCGGATGTTTTGGACTTTGATGAAGTCATGGCGAAGTATGACCGAATGATGGACTGGCTTGCCGGAATTTACGTAAATGTACTGAATCTGATTCAGTATATGCATGATAAATATTATTATGAGGCTGCAGAGATGGCATTGATCGATACCGATGTGCGCCGTACTTTTGCAACAGGCATTGCCGGATTCTCTCATGTAGTTGATTCACTTTCTGCAATCAAGTATGCAAAGGTATCGACGGTACGTGATGAAGATGGCATGGTTGTGGACTATAAGGTGGAGGGAGACTTCCCACGTTATGGTAACGATGATGACCGTGCGGATGAAATTGCGGTAGATCTTCTGAAAACATTCCTTACCAAAATTAAGAAGCATCATACATACCGTGATTCTGAGCCGACGACTTCGATTCTTACCATCACATCCAATGTAGTATACGGAAAGGCAACCGGTGCTTTGCCGGATGGTCGTGCCGCTGGAGAGCCGCTTTCACCTGGTGCAAACCCATCCTATGGTGCAGAAAAGTCCGGTCTTCTGGCTTCATTGAATTCTGTGGCAAAGCTTCCGTATGAATATGCATTGGACGGCATTTCCAACACGCAGACCATCAATCCGTCTGCTTTGGGCCACAATGAGGAAGAGGAAACCAATACACTGGTACGTGTACTGGATGGCTATTTTGCAAAGGGCGCACATCATCTCAATGTCAACGTATTTGGCGTCGAGAAGCTGAAGGATGCCATGGAGCATCCGGAGAAACCGGAATATGCGAACTTTACGATTCGAGTTTCCGGTTATGCAGTAAAGTTCATTGATCTTACCAGAGAGCAGCAGTTGGATGTAATTTCCAGAACAGAGCATAAAGCACTGTAAATTCTTGTGAAACAGCAGGCCCGGCTGTCTACCGGGCCATGGAGGGAATTCTTATGGCTGATATGATGAAAGGAGCAATCCATTCCATAGAGACATTTGGATCGGTTGACGGTCCGGGAACACGATATATTGTGTTCTTAAAAGGATGTCATATGCGTTGCCGCTATTGTCATAATCCGGATACCTGGGCATTGGAATCCAAGGATATGCGGACCGCAGATGAAATTCTGGATCATGCCGAACGTTATCGTGAGTATTGGGGACCGGATGGCGGTATTACCGTCAGCGGAGGTGACCCGCTTATTCAAATTG
>ONLM01000017.1 GCA_900318695.1 uncultured Eubacteriales bacterium
AATCAGATTTGTTCCCGGTTCTGGCTGTGAAGGATAAATTTGACCTGGAAGGAAAGAAGCAACAGGCAAAGGAGTATATAGTATCGCTTATGAAGCTGACAGCTCAGGAAATGGAATATATGGAAAGGTTTATTGCAAAAGAATATAAGCCGGAACTGCTTTTTGAAGATGCTGAGATTGTAGAGCGCATACAGAATCATCCGATGGCACTATGGAAATGCAAGTAATATGAGAAGGATTGAATGACTATCATCAGGAAACGGCACCATGGAGTTAAAAAGCTTCGTGGTGCCGTTTTTTATTTGTGGTTAATTGATGTTTTTGAATTATAGGATGTAAATAAAGGTATAAACGGGGAATCTTAATCGCCGAGAATATCGGAAATAACGTCATGTACATGCTGCATTTTGGTAAGGCGGCCGGCATTTGCACCGGAGAAGAAAAGACCTTCTTCGTAGTTGCCGCGAACCGCTTCGGTAAGAGCATGGGTAATGCAGTATTTAGTTTCCGCAGGGTTGCACACCGAAATACAGCCATAGCAATGGTTTGGTGCGATTCTGCCATTTTCTTCCATTCGTTTTAAAAGCGGAGTATAAACCGCACGTCCCGGCATTCCGACCGGAGACTGGATAATGCGAAGGTCTTCCTGTCCGGCTTTGAGCAGGACATCTTTAAAGCCCTGAGCGGCATCACATTCGTAGGTTCCGATCATTCGGGTTGCTACCTGAACTCCGTCGGCACCGGCTTCCTGCATGGCAAGAAAATCCTGATGGTCCCAGATGCCGCCAGCGGCAAAAACCGGAATTTTACGCTGAAACTGTGCTTCAAACGGTGCCAAAGCTTCCTTCACTTCCTGAACCAGTGCGGTGTTTTCTTTGCATCGGTTGGACAGAAGGTCATCCCGTTTGAATCCCAAATGTCCGCCGGCTTTGTGGCCTTCCATTACGACAAAATCTGGAATGCGGTTATATTTGCGAACCCACATTTTTACGATCAGAGCTGCGGCACGGCCACTGGAAACGATAGGGGCGATCAATGCTTTTCCCTCCGGGACAAATTCCGGAAGTTCCATAGGAAGACCTGCACCGGAAATGACAGCATCAATACCGGCTTCTACAGCAGCACGGATGGTTTCGCCATAATGCCGGGTAACGACCATGGTGTTGATGGCAATCAGCCCTTTATGCAGTGATTTCGCCGCAATCTGTCTTGCTTTTTCAATTTCTTTCTTCAGCGCACGGAGGTTGGATTCTTGCGGGTGCTTGGCAAAGTCCGGCTCCTGAAAACCGATGTCGGCAGTGCTGATGCAGCCCATGGCGCCTTCTGCAGCAACTGCTCCGGCCAGACCGCCCAGAGATACACCTACACCCATACCACCTTGAATGAGAGGTTTCTCCAATGTTTTTTCTCCCAATTGTACTGAGGAATAATTTATGTTACTCATTTGATTTCTCCTACAGGAAATTTGTGCAAATACTTAAAATATTTGACATACAGTCCTTAGTATAGTATCCGAAAACATGAAGTCAATATCAATGCGATGAAATGTAGTTTTAATAATCGTATCTGAACATTTTGATAGGATGTGTCTAAGTGAAAATTCTAAAGAGAAACGCTTTTGCATTAGGGGCTTTTTTGCAGTCGTGAACTATGATACAGTTACATGGTAATTGCTAAAATAATACAAAAAAGTAATAATCTTATGACAGAAAGCGGGACTATAAAATGATTCAGGGACCATATACGATTGAAGATAACCAGAAGCGGGAAGACAGAACAGAGCTGATTGACGGAAATATTTTTAAGATGAAACTGTATCTGCCGATTTATGCACAGGTTCTTAGAGCATTGTATGTTATGATGGCAACCCATATTGGATCCGAAAAAACAGGGGCAAAGATTTATCAGTTTGTGGGTGTACAGCTGGATAAGGATGAGAAGACCTGTATGGTTCCGGATCTGTGCGTGGTAATCGATTCGCAAAAGCTGGAAGGTGGTAAGTTTGTAGTCGGTGCGCCGGAAATGATCGTGGAAATCTTGGGAAGTGATGTGGAAGATCGGCGACGTGATCTTACGGTAAAGGTTGAAAAGTATGCCGCGGCAGGAGTGCGGGAATACTGGATTCTGGATCCGGAGCATGAGCGCATGATGGTATATGATTTCACAAAAGAAGTTCCAACACTTCCGGAGATACATAGCTTTGCAGAGGAAGTACCGGTAAAGGTTTTTAAGGATCTTTTAAATGATGAATGGGCAGTTTCTTTTCCGGAGCTTCAGAATAAGGTACAGAAATTTTTTGAAGTGCAGAAGCTTACCAAGGAAGTCCGGGAGAGAAGAAAGCAAAAGTATATAAAAATCGTACGTGATTTCACATAAATAACCACAATAGGGCAGAAAGCCGGGAATCCGGAAGTTCTTATTATAAAGAATTTCCGATTCCCGGCTTTTTATATATCGTGTATCAACTATGCAAACAATCTATAAAATATATCGAACATATGCATTTCACGCATTTAATATTCTTGTGTTAAGGTGTGAACAACGATAATTGCGATAGAGAAACGGGAGATCCGATTCTTAGATCAATAAGGAGGATGAAACATGGTTAAGTTACATGGGCGGTGGAACCAGTAAGGGGCTTCTGCCGACAGGGAAAGCAGTCGATGTATTAGATGTTCCGGATTACGGTCCGGTTGAAGTATCCATTGTCGATGCGGCAAACCCGCTTGTTTTTGTAAAGGCTTCGGATCTTGGATTGAGCGGAAAAGAACTTCCGGAGGAGCTGAATGCAGATGAGGTAGATCTCAAGTTCATTCGCATTGGACACCCAAGTGGTGTACTGGAATGCGGTGTAGATTATAAAGAAGAAAATGTATGTCCGGTTATTGAAGATACATTTGGTTTCCGTACAGCAAATATGCTGATGGAAGGTACAGCGACAATTCGCTGAGATGAGAGGAAAATAACATGGGTATGGTCAAAGAATTTTTACCGCAGATTTCTCTGCTGGTTCTTGTACTGGTTATTGCAGTTGGTTTTATAAAAAAAATCAATATCGGTTTCTTTTCTATTGGTGCGGCATTTATTCTTGCTTTTGTATCCACGAAGCTTGAAGTTACAATCGCAGGTACCGACAAGCTTTTGAAGATCAGCAATGTTGCAAAAGGATTTTCCAGTTCCATGTTTGTAACGCTGGTCGGTGTAACGTTTTTGTTTGGCATGGCGTCACAGAATGGAACATTGGATCTTTTTTCCAAAAAGATCGTGGCCCTGGTCGGCAAGAGAACGTATCTGATTCCGATTCTGATGTTTGTTCTTTCGGCATTCATTTCCGCTATCGGACCGGGACACATTGCAGCCGGCATTTTAATGACAACATTTGCCGTATATCTTGCATTTGAGTTAAAGATCAATCCGATGGCAACGGCGCTTTATGCAAAGCTTGGTGCAAACGCAGGCTGTGCATCACCGCTTTCCATGACAGGTATACTTGCAAAAGAGCTTTCCGATCCACTGGGGCATAGTGGTTTTGGAGCACACCTTTTCCTGACAACCTTTCTTTCCGGCTTTGTTTATACCCTTATCATGTACATTGTTTACAAGGGATATAATGTAAAAGCAGACAATCCGTTAAAACTTTCCGAGCTTCCGGCGTTTAACCGCAATCAGAAAATCACCATGGGTGCAATCGTGGTTATGGTTATCTGCTGTATTGGATTCAAGCTGGATACCGGCCTGTTTGCTTTCGTAATGGCATCGGTACTCATTATGCTTGGATGTGCAGATGAAAAGAAGGCAATCAAGAGCATTCCTTGGGGCACACTCATTATGATCTGCGGTGTAGGCGTTCTGGTTAACATGATTGATCTTCTGGGTGGAATTACACTGATTTCCGATACTTTGAGCAAGTTTATGACAGCACATACCGCTGCGCCGATTATGGCAGCTACTTCCGGTATTCTTTCATGGGTATCTTCTACAACAGCAGTCGTTATGCCAACTCTGTATCCGATCGCATCAGAAATTTGCGAGAAGTTCAATGGCGTAGACTATACAAACCTTATTTCTGCAATCACAGCTACTTCATTCGCAGCAGCAATCAGCCCGCTTTCTACCGGTGGTGCAATCATCATGTCTTCCTACTCAGCAGCAAAGGAAACTACGATAGATGAGATGAATAAGATGTTTACAACCCTGTTCCTTCTTTCAATCGGTAATGTGGTTGTCAACGTTATTATGGCAGCACTGGGGGTATTTACATTAGGTGGACTGATCTGATCAGGCAGATGATATTTCGGAAAAAGTCATTGTTTCTGCTCCAGTAATGCAGAGAGCATCTCAACAAATATGAGCATAATTGCATGACTGTCTGTGGAATAATCAGAAGAATGCACGGCAGGAAGCAGTAAAGAATGAGAAAATCCAAGCTTGTGCAGGTTCTTTTTATTGCAGGTCACAAGCCAGAGACGGTCGGTGAGATTCCGGATCTGGGACAAGGTGTCTTTGTACAGACTTGTGTCATGCAGGACGCTGAAAACAATTACGGTTGTTTCCGGATCCACCAGCTTTACATAGTGTTCATAAGAAAGCAGATCGGAACCGGTAAGACAGGTAATGCCTTGTATGGTGAGATTCATATGAAGTTTTTCAATAATTGTTTTATTGCGGAAACGGCCTAGGGCAATGACCTTTTTTGAGGCCAGAATATCCCCGGCAAGGCATGGCAGCTGTTCTTTGCAGTATTGCGGCAATGCGGTTACGGCATCGGCATATGCCTTGGCCAGTGTGATCGTTGGATCTGACTGCTGCTTTTTCTGACTGCTGCGTAAATAGTTTACGATCTCATAGTTGAATTCTTTGTAGCCGTTAAATCCCAAATGCTTGCAGAAACGCAGGACGGCAGAGGTAGAGACAGAAGCGAAGCCGGCGATTTGTGTAATGGTATAGTCACGTACCAGGTTGGGTTGATTTCGTATCAGAGAATAGATTCGCTTTTCATTTGCAGAATAGCTGTCCTGATAAAAATCCATAGTTTCTATTATATTCATGGATGTAAGTCCTCGTTTTTCACTTATTCGTGAATATTTTATCAGAAATGCATTGATTTTCCTAGTATCGTCTGATAATATTCTCACATAAGTTTCAATGAAAGTGACAATTTTGTCACAATTTAAGGGAGATATAGTGATGAAAAAGAGAAATCTCATGGCACTTGTCATGGCAGGTGCTCTTCTGGCTTCCACAATGGTTGGTTGTTCCCAGAACAAGCCTGCAGAGACAACTGCCGCAACAGCAACCACTGCTGCCGCAACCACTGCAGCTGCAGCAGACGGAGCAGTATCCGGTACATTTGAGGGAACTGCTGTAGGTATGGGCGGAGAGAAGAATCCGGTTAAGGTAACGCTTACTCTTGCCGACGGAAAGCTTACGGATGTAAAGATTGAAGGCGCAGGAGAGACTCCTGGCATCGGTTCCAAGGCTATCGATGAGTTCCCAAAGGAAATGGTTGATGGAAATACCGTTAAGGTGGATGCAATTTCCGGTGCGACCATTACTTCCAAGGCCATCGTTGAGGCTGCTACTGCAGCGCTTGCCGCTGCCGGTTTAAAGCCGGAGGATCTTGTGGCAAACGAAACTGCATCTAAGGATGCGGAAGTTGCAGAAGATAAGACTCTGGATGCCGATGTTGTAGTTGTAGGTATGGGCGGTGCCGGTATGACTGCTGCCATTACCGCTGCCGATGCCGGCAAAAAAGTCGTAATTCTTGAGTCACAGGTAATGGGCGGCGGAAATACGGTTCGTTCTACCGGTGGTCTCAATGCGGCAAATACTCCGGAGCAGGATAAGAATGAATTCACAGAGGCGGATGGTGTAAACAAGACTCTCCAGACTGCAAAGGAAAAGTGGGCTGACAACAAGACCATTACCGATCTTGCAGCAACGGTTCAGAAGCAGTGGGATGAGTATCAGGCTAAGCCGGAAGGATACTTTGATACAGCAGAGCTTATGGCTCTTGACACCATCATTGGCGGTCACGGTATCAATGATCCGGATCTTCTTATGACTCTTACAAAGAATTCAGCCGGTGCTATCACATGGCTGCATGAGCATGGTGCTGACCTTACATCAGTAGGTGCAGCAGGCGGTGCATCTGTAAAGAGAATTCATCGTCCGGTAAATGCAGAAGGCAAGACAGAATCTGTAGGTGCTTATATTGTACCGATTCTTACAAAGAATGTAGAAGATCGTAAGATCGAAGTTCTCTACAACACAACTGCCGATAAGATTCTTATGAATGACGGTAAGGCTGTAGGTGTTGAGGCAAAGGGCAAAGCCGGCAATACGGTTACAGTAAATGCAAAGGCTGTTATTATTGCAGCCGGTGGATTTGGCGGTAACCATGAGATGGTTGAGAAGTATAAGCCGGAACTTAAGGGCTTTGTTTCTACTAATGCCGATGGTGCTCTGGGACAGGGCATTGTAATGGGTGAAGAAGTTGGCGCGGATGTTGTTGACATGGAGCAGATCCAGATTCACCCAACCGTACATGTTGATCCGGATGGAAATGCTCATCTGATCACAGAGGGTGTACGTGGTGACGGTGCGATCCTTGTAAATAAGGATGGTAAGCGTTTCTACGATGAAGTATCTACAAGAGATAAGGTTTCTGCTGCTGAGATCGATCAGAAGGATGGCTGTGCATATCTTATCCTTGATCAGGCTATGATCGATGGCGCTGCTGTATATCAGAAGTATATTGATGCAGGTTATGGCGTAAAGGGTGAGACTTATGAAGAGCTTGCCAAGAAGCTTGAGATTCCTGCAGATAACTTTGTAGCAACGATGGAATCCTGGGCAAAGATCTGGAAGGACAAGAAGGATCCGGAGTTTGGCCGTACGTCTTTCTCAAACGATTATGATCTTTCTAAGGCACCTTACTATGCTATTCTTGTAGCACCTGGTATTCACCACACTATGGGTGGTCTTAAGATCAACACCAATGCGGAAGTAATCAGCAAGGATGGCAAGGTTATTCCTGGTCTTTTCGCCGCAGGTGAGGTTACCGGTGGTATCCATGGCGGCAACCGTCTGGGCGGTACTGCTGTAACGGACATTATTGTATATGGTCAGATTGCAGGTAACAGTGCTGTTTCCTATGTTGGATAATATATCGGTTTAATTTGATTAACCCCTCAAGTTATTCAATTTAAATATGCGGGATGTTATGAGAGCTCCATGTTCATCGTGGAGCTCTTCTTTAAAGGAGCCATAACAGAACGCGAAGCGTCGTATATGTTGCAGTGTACGACGTTTAAAAAAATCAAGACGCACCTCCTTGTGGGGGTGCGTCTTGATTTTTTAGGGAGTATAGGTAAAGCGGATGCTTTCCGTTATGGATCGCAATACTATTTTCCGCTGTCACCATAGTTTGAAAGAACCCGGGCAGACGGGTCGTTGACGTTACATCCAGGCCAGCTCTGGTTCGGCATCCAGAAATCTTTTACCATTTGTGACTGACCAGGATAATACTTTTCAAAGATCTCACGATAAAGCAGAGATTCTTTGGTGAAAGGTGCAGCATGTGTATAGTTTTTACACTTTGCTGTAAATTCCTCATCCGAATACATGCCTTCGGCGTATTCGCAGAGATCATCTTTTAAAGAATGACCTACAGCATCGGAGAATGCTGCTTTCTCACGCCAGAGGATGCTGTCCGGAATCAGCTTATCCTCATCAAAGGCGTGGCGCAGGAGATACTTACCTTTCTGATAGTGGTTGAGTTTCTTCTCCGGATCAAGATGCATTACATAGTCCACAAAAGAAAGGTCGCCAAATGGTACGCGGGCTTCAAGGGAATTTACGCTGATGCAACGGTCAGCGCGAAGCACATCGTACATGTGAAGCTCGTGGATACGTTTTTCAGCTTCTTTTTGGAAAGCTACCGCATCCGGAGCGAAGTCAGTATATTTATAACCAAAAAGCTCATCGGAAATTTCACCGGTTAACAGGACACGGACATTACTATGTTCGTGGATATATTTACAGCAGAGATACATTCCGATGGATGCACGGATGGTGGTGATGTCATAGGTACCGAGAGCGGCAATAACCGGTTCCAAAGCGGCAATGACATCGTCCTTTGAAATGATAACTTCATGATGGTTTGAGCCGATGTAGTCTGCTACTTCGCGAGCATATTTGAGATCGATGGCATCAATATCCATACCGATAGCAAATGTTTCCAATGGTTTGGAAGACTGTTTGGCTGCAATGCCGCAAACGAGAGAACTGTCGAGACCACCGGAGAGCAGGAATCCGACCGGAGCATCCGCATCCAGACGCTTTTCTACACCGGCAATCAGTCGATCGTGAATTTCGGTGGCAATCTGTTCCATGCTGTGGGAAGTATTGTAACGAAGGACTTTCGCAGGATCATAGTACGAAACGAAACGGCCATCCTTGTAATAGTGTCCCGGAGGAAATGGCTTAATCTCATGACAAAGACCGATGAGGTTTTTCGGTTCCGATGCAAAAGCGATAGAAGAAAGTCTGTCGTCCGGATCGGATGCGTATTCTTCTTTAAGATAGCCGTAATACAAAGGACGGATACCGATCGGATCGCGAGCTGCAATATAGGAATCCGTGTCGGCGTCATATATAATGAGTGCGTATTCTGCATCAAGCATGCGGAACATTTCTGTGCCATATTCCTTGTACATTGGAAGAAGAATCTCACAATCGGATTCCGATTTGAAAGTATATCCCTTCGTAATCAGATCGTCCTTGATCTTTCGGAATCCATAGATTTCTCCGTTGCATACAACAGAGGAGCCATCCAAAGTAAAAGGCTGCATGCCTGCATCATTGAGTCCCATGATGGCAAGGCGATTGAATCCAAGAAAGCCATTATTATTGTTATTGATGATGCGGGTTGCATCCGGTCCTCTTGAAATCGTCTTTGCCAATGCATCCTGCACGACATCAAACGGCAGTCTGCGGTCACAAAATCCAATGATACTACACATAATTGGTACTCCCTTTTCTAAAAATTAAAATAATCTGATTTTCAATTTAAGTATGGAAAACCAGAATAAGAAATAAAAAAACGGCAGAAAACCCCGGTGAGTTACCGACGTCTTTGCCGTTTTTATGGTTTCAAATTATGCTTCATAGGAAATCATATGTCAAGAGCAAATAAAAAAAACCTGAACGAAAAAATTATTCTTGACAGCGAGAAAATGCAACGTATAATCGACACATAAGGCAAAGGTGCCTGGGACTTCTCCAGAGACCTTTGCCTCTTTTTTTATGCTTTTTACAGAAAAAGAGTCCATCTATAAATGGAAGTCGATCAGGAAAAGCCATGAAGCATCATGCATAATAAAGGAGGCAGCTATGACAACGAAATCAATCCCGGAACTCTATGGTAGTTTAGTGTTTAGCGACAGAGTCATGAAGGAACGCTTACCGAAAGACATTTATCGCGCAGTACATAAGACGATTCAGAATGGTACACATCTGGAACTGGATGTAGCGAATACGGTAGCAGCAGTTATGAAGGAGTGGGCTCTGGAGCATGGAGCAACACACTTTACACATTGGTTCCAGCCTATGACCGGCCTTACTGCCGAAAAGCATGATAGTTTTATTTCTCCGCAGGCAGACGGTAGTGTGCTGATGGATTTCAGCGGCAAGGAGCTGGTAAAGGGCGAACCGGATGCTTCGTCTTTCCCGTCCGGCGGTTTACGTGCAACCTTTGAGGCAAGAGGATATACCGCATGGGATCCTTCTTCACCGGCTTTTATTAAAGATGGTA
>ONLM01000061.1 GCA_900318695.1 uncultured Eubacteriales bacterium
AACATATACTGCCCCACAAGATCTGCTCCCAGTACAAGAACCGAACCGACCAGTCCGGCAGCTACGGCAAAGTAACGATGCGGTCCTGCACACCGGCCGGCTATCGGACCTGCCAGAAAGGCAACCGATGCAATCGGGCCACAGGAAGCGGTCGCAAATGCACTCATTCCCAGTGCCGACAGCATAAGTAAAAATGTTACTCTGCCGGGAGTACTGCCCAATGTCTTCGCAAATGATGTTCCCAGCTCAATTACTTCTACATCCCCCGAATAAAACAGAATCACCCCACTTGCGATAACCACTGCAGCCAAAAGAATCCCTACATTCTCTATTTTACTGTTATTCAAACTGCCGCTCATCCAACGCAGTGCAGATGCCACATCGTACTCCGATGCCTTTAAAAGCATCCAGGAAACTGCTGCATTCAGAAACGCCTGCATTCCTATGCCAATTAAAATCAAACGATTATGCGACTCTATCCCATCATTTCCGAGCCAGAAAATCGCAGACGCCACAGCGGCCCCGCTTATCAGTGATACCACCGAAACCAGCGGACCCGACCAGCCCAAAATCAGAATGGCAAATACCGCCGCAGCAGAAGAACCGGAGGTCACGCCTATAATATCCGGACTTGCCAGCGGATTTCGCAGAAGCTTCTGAAAAACACTTCCCGCCATCCCAAATGCAAAGCCGGCCAGAAGCCCCGTCAGCATTCTGGGAAGGCGTAAAGATACTATGGTGAACCGTCCGGCACCATCTCCTGCCAATGCCCGCCAGATTTCTTGCGGTGTATAAATCGTATTCCCATAAATCATATGCACAGCGCACAGAATTATGACCAATGCCGTCATTTCCAGACAAATTCGCACAAATCGTCCGGTGCGCGCCTTCATTCCATGTTCGATTCCTATCAAGCCTCTCTTACCTTAACCTTTCGGATAATGCCTATAAATACCGGTCCGCCGATCAGCGCGGTCACGACACCTACCTCCAACTCACCGGGAGCGCCAAACAGTCTGCCCAAGGTATCGAACAGCACTAAAGCACTTCCCCCCGCCAATGCCGAAAGCGGTATAATCCAACGCATATCCGGTCCGGCCAACATACGGATAAAATGCGGTATCATCAATCCCACAAACCCGATTGGTCCAGCCATAGCAGTCGTACATGCGCAGAGCAGTACGCCCACAAGCGTAGATGCAAGACGAATCAGCGGGACGTTAATCCCCAACCCGGCAGCCATCTCATCGCCCAGCGCAATGACATTCAGTGCACCGGAAAGTAAAAATGCAGCTACAAGTGCCAGAACAATGATCGGAGCACATACTCTGATATCCGCCCAGCTTGCACCGCCAATGCTCCCTGTCTGCCAGAAACGAAACCGATCCATAATCTGCCCATCCGGCAGCATTACTGTATTTACCAGTGACTGCAATGCAGTGCTTGCCGCCGCACCGGCCAGAGCAAGTTTCAGTGGCGTCGCACCCTCATATCCCAGGGAAGCCAGCCCATATACCGCAAGTGCCGTTATCATTGCTCCGGCAAACGCAAATAAAATATATTGCATGCCCGATGTGATTCCAAACCAGGACATACCGAGTACAACCGCCAGTGCTGCACCGGTATTGACCCCCAGAATGCCGGGATCCGCAATAGGATTTCGCGTAACCGCCTGCATAAGACTTCCGGAAACCGCCAGTGCTGCACCGGCCAGAAGGCCAAATACCGTGCGGGGAAGCCGTGCTTCTATAATCGCCGACTCATAACGATCTATGCCGGAAGCATACCATGCCAAGAGTATTTTCCCGAACGACACCGGCCTGCTTCCATACATAAGAGACAACAATACCGCTAAAAGCACTGCAACACAGAGCATTGACAATGTGCACCATTTACGTTGTTTATTCATTCCTACCGATTCTTTCTCCTCTTACCGCCCCGCATCTTTCACACCGGATTCCTACTGTACCTTTTCTGCTGCCTCACGCAATGCTTCAAAATAGTCATCGATCGTATATGGTATGGACAGAATACTTGGTGTTACTCCCGCAGCAAGATCCGTATTCTGATCAAGCAATACCACCGCACCGTTTTTTATCGCCGGAATCTGTAAAAGCAGCTTATCGTTCTGCAAAGCCTTGAGAAGAGAAGAATCCCCATACATAACAATCATTTCCACATCCTTGAGTTCCTCTGCCCGCTCTCGGCTTACTGCAAGACTGAATGCATTCTGACCTTCCGCCATTCTATAAATGCTTTCCGGCAGAATCATTCCCAGATCCTCAAGGTATGCGGCACGCGGATCGGCCGGAAGATACACATAAAAACGGCTCAGATCCTCTGCGCTGAACCACATAAATGCCGTCTTTTTCCCTGCAATTTCCGGATAGGACGCTGTTTTCTTCCGGATCAATGCATCGGTTTCCTCCACCAGTCGTTCTCCATCCTTTTGAAGCCCGAGCGCCGTGGCATTTTCAATGGTCTGCGCTCTCCAGGTCGTTTGAAAAGCTTCCTCCTTGTAAGGAACAACCGGCGCAATCTGGCTCAAAGTATCATACTCCTCCTGCGTGATACCGGAATAAGCGCAGAGAATCACATCCGGATTCGCATCCGCAATTGCCTCATAATCCCATCCGTCGGTATCGTTAAAAACTTTCGGAGCATGTATCCCCAGTTTTTGAAATGCGGCATCCGTCCAGGCATGCAGCCGGTTTTCGGTTCTGGCTCCGTAATTTGCTTCCGAAACACCAACCGGTGCAATCCCCAACGCCAAAGGGGTATCCCCGTTTTCCCAACTGATTGCTACTACTCTTTCCGGTTGTGTAAACAGCACTGTTTCGCCATAGGCATGTTCGATTCGAAGAGGGAATCCCGCCTCTACATTTACAGCAGCCGCCTCTGTAGCATGATTTTCGTCCAAGGTAACTGCTTTCGTAGATGTCCCAGCTTCAACAGAGGAATCGATTGTCCCCTTTTGCGTTACACCGCAGGCAGTCAATGCAAGACCTGTTGCAATCGTGAATACTATGGTATAAATACTCTTCTTCATATATATCCTTATCAATTTAATTTTTTGTGATTTGTATAAACTACGTTTTGATAGATTACACTAACCTTGCGCATCCGTCAATACTTTCCCTCACAATTATTGTATCCACCGCATCTGCAGTTTTTTGCAAAGTATTCTATAAATGTAAAAGAGATGGTGCGCATATATGCGTACCATCTCTTTTTGAGGGGAAGATTTTATATGAAAAGTTCTGTTCGGCAAAATTAAATCAGCTGTGCGACACAATCTGCCACATCAGACATCTTTGCGGTTGGCTCAAAGCGGGCAACCACTTCACCATTACGATCAATGACAAACTTTGTAAAGTTCCACTTGATCTCCGAATTGTTTTCGTAATCCTTATCGATTTTCTTTAACATCAGGCTCATGGCAATAGCAGATGGTCCCTTGCCAAAACCTTCAAAGCCCTTCTGACTCTTTAAATATTTGAAGAGCGGAAGTGCATTCTCACCATTTACATCAGACTTATGCATCTGTGGGAACTGTGTATTATACTTTAAGGTGCAGAATTCATGAATCTCGTCGTCTGTACCCGGAGTCTGCCCGGCAAACTGGTTGCACGGAATATCAATAATCTCTAATCCCTGATCATGATATTTCTCATACATTGCCTGAAGATCCTTATAGTGCGGTGTGAAGCCACATCCGGTTGCTGTATTTACAACGATAACGACTTTACCTTCAAAATCGCTCATCTTCACATCATTTCCCTTAGCGTCTGTTACCGAATAGTTATAAAACTCTGCCATTGAATACCTCCGTTGTATTTATATATAGATGTTCGTGTCAAAAGCATTTGCCACTTATTTATCATGCGCAGCGCACACATTTTTGTGTGTATTGCAATTATATTGCGTGCAATCTTTTCTGTCAACTTTTTTTAATTCTTTTTATCTTAATTGAATTTAAAGCAGCGTCTTTTCCCGGCGGATCTGAATTAATTCGAAAGCGCATCTGCAACGATTTTCCATTCCCGAATCAGACGATCCAGTGAAAAGGCGGCATTGGCAGGACTGGTTGATGGAAGTTTAATGGCTTCGACTCCATTCTGCGGATATATGTATCGCTTATACAGTTCTGCCGCTTTCCCTCCATTTACAAATATTTTTTGAATCCTCGCTGCCTCCAGAATCCGCGTAAGATCATTCGGCACAACATCTCGTATGCTGGAATCCGAAGATCCCTCGATCGTACAGGATGCAATCACGTCCCACACCGCAATATGATTTCGCAGCAAAAAGTCTCGTTTTTCCTCGATTGTTCCCGGTGTCTCGGTACCAATAAGCTGCGCCAGTACCTTCCAGAAACGATTCTGCTTATGTCCATAAAAGAATTTCTGTTCCCTTGACTTTACTGACGGAAAGGAACCCAGTATCAGTACTCTGGAAGACGCATTATACACCGGTTCAATCGGATGCTTGATATTCAATGCTTCACTCATGTTTCGCCTCTTTCTTATCTCTCCAAAAATCTATGTCTGTTTTGAAATCTTCTATCGGAATTTACATTCTTTTGTCTTCTGCGGGAAATTATATTTTTTCAGTATGTCTATGTATTTTATACACAACGTGTCGATGAATACTATAGTGAAATGAATTTTGTAAATCGTATTATGCCATGCATCAAAGAAAGTGAGCTTCTATGTTATTGATTCAAGAACCGGATTCATCCAACAGCAGAACATTACCGCACTGTGACCGAATATTTCATCTCGCATTACAGCACGTTGTAGAAAATCAAGAAACCCGTTTTCATATTCAGAACCCGAATGACGAAGACTATGATTTACTTTACATTCCAAACAACGATACCATTCCGGCACAATATCTGCCCGTAATAGAAAACATCCTGGGAACTACTCACTTTTTACCAGACTATTTAAAATATGATGAAGACTGTGATGAAAAAATTTACGATTCTTTTCTGCGGCCATTTAAATCTCTGGAAGTGGATGTTCTTGATGAATACAGTATTGCGGTCACCCGATGTGTACTCCGGAAAACCTCTATGCCGGTTTACTGTACCGATGCCCGCATTTTATGGTTTTTCCCAAATGAATCTCGCATAGAAGTCGTCGATTCTTTATGCAACCGTACAGAAAAAGATAAAAGTTCGCTTCGCATAACCAATTGGCTTGACATTGGCTTTGCAACCGGTGATTACAGCATCTTAGGCTCCGCGGTTCTGTTTCACAATCTGTTTTTCTGGCAGCTCCTTACCGATTTACCGCTTTCCAGAGTCAGATATATACGAACCTCCAGCTATCCGACGGCCGGCATCGGTGCAACGATTTCTTTACTGTACAAAGTCAAAAAAATATTTGCTTCCTATGGGATACGGGCGTATCTGGAACCCGGTTCGTCCCATTATTCCAGTGCACTGCTTTCCAGATATTTTAATTTCGATCCCATACCAAATGATTCCGATGCGTCAAATACCATTTTTCTGGATGATATTATCACGTTTTCTTATCTTTACTTTTTCTACAAAGCAAAGGTGAAACTGAATTATGACATTCTAAATCCTGACTTCCGGAAACAGCTTCATCAGTTTAAAGACGATTTTATCGGCACACAACGTTGTCTGGGCATTCTGATTCGCGGCACCGATTATATAGTCAGCGGCGTGAGTGCGAACCGGAAGCAGGCTTCCGTAAGGGAAATGGTTCCGATGATTGATACCTGGCTTTCCGAGCGGAAATATGACCGCATCTTTTTAGCTACCGAAGATGCGGATGTTTTGCAGGAAATGAAACGTTTCTATGGTGGACTTGTCGTCTCTATTGATCAGGAACGTTTCACGGTTTCAGAATTCACAGATGTAAAACGCATTGTTGATCTGGAACGAAAAAAATACCCCGGTGAAGAATATGAACAGAAAGTGGAGGAACTCATGGTGAAATATTTCCATTCCCTCTATCTTCTTTCTCAATGCGACAGTTTTTTATGCTCCGGTGAATGCAGTGGCTGGGACATGGTGACGGGGTTTAACGACGGACGTTTTGATAAAAGTTATAAATTTGCCGTCGGACTGGAAGAATCGCCTGAATAATTCCGGTTGCATTTTCTGAAAGTAAAACTATTTAAGGAGGCTTTATGAAAAACCGTATTCTGCATTTCCTTTCAATCGGTCTTTTCTTTACCATTCTTTTTACGACCGCAGCCGTCACGAAAGATCATTATACCGGAAGCTTCGCATCCACCCATGGCGCACTCCATGTTGTCGGCGCGGATCTTTGTGATCAAAACGGAGACAAACTTCAGCTTAAGGGAATCTCCACACATGGGCTTCACTGGTTTCCGCAATTTGTAAACCGCGGTTCCTTTCAATACTTCCGGGATCATTGGGGCGCCAATATGATCCGTCTTGCCATGTATACCGGCGAAGGCGGATATCTCAGTTCCCAAGAGCAGCAAAATAAACTGAAAAAACAGATTCAGGACGCGGTTTCCTCCTGTACCGATCTCGGCATGTACTGCATCATAGACTGGCATATTCTCAGTGATGGGAATCCATTATCACACGTTGCAGAAGCCCGTTCCTTCTTTGCAGAAATGTCGTCTGTCTATAAGGATCATACCAATATCCTTTATGAAATATGTAATGAGCCCAACGGAAATACCTCTTGGAACGATATTAAAGCCTACGCCGAACAAATCATCCCTGTGATTCATGCCAATGATCCGGACGCCGTCATTCTCGTGGGTACACCGACCTGGTCACAGGCAGTCGATCAGGCCGCGGCGGATCCGATTCGTCCGGAACTCGCCACAAATATCATGTACACTCTGCATTTTTATGCAGCAACCCACAAGGATGAGCTCCGCAGCAAACTGCTTTCCGCCCGGGCAAGCGGCCTTCCTATTTTCATCAGTGAATTTTCCACCTGCGATGCATCCGGAAACGGTGCTGTCGATACCGCTTCCGCCAATGCGTGGTTCCGACTCATCAAAGAAAACAATCTGTCCTATGCCGGCTGGAGTTTGTGCAATAAAAACGAATCCTCTGCTATTCTGAAAAGCTCCACGCAAAATACCTCCGGCAACTGGAACGATCATGATTTTTCAGAGACCGGTCTTCTGCTGAAATCTCTGATGACGCAATGATCTGATTCTGTCGCGTCATTTGTATACAAAATGCCACTTGACTTTATTCCCGTCTTGGTGCTATCATATGCGACAACGAAATAGTTAGTAGGGCGATGCTTGTAAAAACATTGCCACGGTAGGGAGTCCATAATCCAATTCAGATTATGGGCTTCTTTTTATGTTTTGACACCTTGCAATAGAAATGGAGATTTTATGGGAAACGAATTATTTGAAAAAGCACCGATTCACACCGCATATCTGAAACTCGCCATCCCGGTCGTACTGAGTATGGTTGTCACTCTGATTTACAATATGGTAGACACCTATTTCATTGCCCTTACAAATAACACGGCACTGATCGCCGGTGTCTCGATCTGTGCACCACTCTTTACCCTGTTCCTGGCTTTCGGAGACATTTTTGCTTTGGGCGGATCTTCTGTCATCTCCCGCCTTCTAGGCGCACATAAAAATGAAGAGGCAAAGCAGCTCAGTGTATTCTGCCATTACGCCGCAATTGCCTTTTCCCTCCTTGTTACGGTTATCATGTTGCTTCTTGCAAACCCGATTCTTACATTCCTGGGTGCAGACAACACCACTTTTCCTTATGCCAGACAATACTATCACTACATTGTCCTTGGTTGCACCTTTATCATTTTTTCACTGGTACCAACCAATCTGATGCGTACCGTAGGCCACCCGAACGCTTCCATGATTGCACAGATTTTAGGTGCTGTGGTAAACATGGTTCTTGACCCGGTTTTTATTTTCACACTGCATATGGGTGCAGCCGGAGCTGCCATCGCAACGATCATCGGCTATATGTTTTCTACCGCATTTTCACTCTGGTTTATTATCACAAAATGCGAAGGCTTATCGGTACTGCCTAAAGATTATGGCATCAGCCGAACCGGACTTTTTATGGTTTTTTCCATTGGCCTCCCAGCGTCTGTGACCAATTTTATGCAGACCATCGGCATGACTCTGACAAACCGCAGTCTGTCTCTTTACGGAAGTGATTCGATCGCTGTCATGGGCATCGTTCTGAAGATTGTCAACATTGTTATGCTGGTCATTATCGGTCTTGCCTTCGGTGGACAGCCTCTGGTCGGCTATGTCTTCGGTGCGGAAAACCGTACCCGTCTCCGGCATGTCATTGCCTTTGCCTATCGCATTGTCGGAGGCGTCGCTACCGTTTTAGCCATTCTGGTCGCACTTTTTTCAGATCCTCTGATTCATGTTTTTCTGCAGGATCCGGAATTAATCGCAGAAGGCCGGCTCATGCTTCGTCTCCAGATGCCAAGCATGCTTATGATGGGACTCGGTCTTGTCACCATCTGTACCTTTCAGGCAATGGGCAAAGGTCTTCCGGCTTTAATCATGTCCCTCTGCCGTCAGGGTGTTGTATTTGCTGTGGTTCTCAGCATTTTGTCTCACCTGTTCGGCTATATGGGTATCCTGACATCTCAGCTTGCCGCCGATCTCGTTACAACTGTAATTGCCGCAGGGCTTTTCTTGCGCTATATCAAGCCGGAACTCCGAATGTCTACCCCACAAGTATTGAACAATTAAAATAAAGTCTCTACCCGAACCGGAATATAAACAAAAATATAGAATAAAAGTTTTTTATCTCTCCAGCTAAAATTTAAAATAATGGTTTCCATCAGCATTTTTCATAGTATTCTCTCTCATCTTTCCTTCTAATTATGCTAAACTTATGGCAGACGTTTTCGCACTTTACAGTGCCATCGTTTCAAAAAAACACTTAGGAGAAGTTATGGAAAAGTTTAACATGGAGACACGGTGTGTACAGGGTGGTTATCATCCGAAAAACGGAGAGCCTCGCGAGGTTCCCATCGTTTACAGTACGACCTTTAAATACGATACCAGCGCCGATATGGGAAAGCTTTTTGACCTTGAGGCATCCGGCTATTTCTATAGCCGTCTTCAGAATCCGACCAACGACTATGTTGCAAACAAAATCTGCGAAATGGAAGGCGGTACAGCAGCTATGCTGACCTCCTCCGGTCAGGCCGCAAATTTCTTTTCGATTTTCAACATCGCAACGGCAGGCGATCATGTAATTTCCTCCTCATCAATCTATGGCGGAACCTTTAATCTCTTTAATGTCACCATGCGGAAAATGGGCATTGATTTTACATTTATCAGTCCGGACTGCACGGCAGAAGAACTTGAAAAGGCTTTTAAACCAAATACCAAAGCCGTCTTTGGCGAAACCATTGCCAATCCGGCTTTAACGGTATTTGACTTTGATAAATTCAGCAAAGCCGCACATGCGCACGGTGTTCCGCTGATTGTCGATAATACTTTCGCAACGCCGGTCAACTGTCAGCCATTCCGCTTTGGAGCCGACATTGTCACCCATTCCACAACCAAATATATGGATGGTCACGGATCTGCAGTAGGCGGCGCCATTGTCGATCATGGCACATTTGACTGGATGGCTCACGCCGATAAATTCCCGGGACTCTGTACACCGGACGAAAGTTATCACGGCATTGTTTACGCAGAAAAATTCGGCAAGGAAGGCGCATTCATTACCAAGGCCACCTCTCAGCTCATGCGTGATTTCGGTTCCATTCAGAGTCCGATGAGCGCTTACTTTCTGAATCTCGGCCTGGAGAGTCTGCATTGCCGTATGAAACAGCATTGTGCCAATGGTCTCGCGCTGGCCGAATTCCTGAAGGGAAGTGACAAGGTAGAAGCAGTAAACTATCCATCTCTGCCGGGAGATCCTTATTACGAGCTTGCGCAGAAATATCTCACAAACGGCGCCTCCTGCGGCGTTGTATCCTTCCAGATCCGAGGCGGACGTGCCGCTGCCGAGGCCTTTATGAAAGAACTCAAAATTTTTGCCATCGAAACGCATGTGGCCGATGCACGTTCCTGCTGTCTCCATCCGGCAAGTTCTACACATAGACAATTAACCGAGGAAGAACTGATTGCCGGTGGCGTTGCACCAAACCTGATCCGCATGAGCTGTGGACTGGAAAATACAGAGGATCTTATTCAGGATGTCGCACAGGCACTTGAAAAAATCTAATAACCTAAGCAGTCCGGCCACTCTAATATGAGAAAAAACACTCGTCTCGAAAATGATATGTACCCTCCTCACTGGGTTGTCTGTAAAGAGGGTACATATCAAAATGTAGAATTCGAGACGAGTTTTTTTTACAAAGTTGCTTTGGCATAACTATATGTCATAAAAAGCATAATTAAATTGTCCATCAAATTTCCTTTTTTTATTGAAATCGCTTTTCGAAAAGCGTATAACTGTGATAATTCAGTTTACCGCTTTAAGCTGGTGAATTATATCTGACGGAGCTTCCTGACGGCAATGTGGCCGCCTTTCTGTGAAGTAACCGTCTATTTTTTTAGGAGGAGTTATTATGGATAACACAGTTAAGAAATCTGCATCTTCTTACAAGCAACCACTGATCCTGATTGCCTGCGTTCTGCTCGGTGCGGTCCTTGGCCTTGCGCTGGGTGACAAAGCCGCATTTCTATATCCCATCGGTCAGATTTGGCTGAATATGCTCTTTGTCATTCTGGTGCCGCTGATTTTTTTCTCCATCGCCAGTTCCATTGCATCAAATCATGACACAAAGAAGGTCGGTAAACTCCTGATCATGACCATTGCCATCTTTATTGTTACTGCCGCCATTGCCGGAACTGTGATGTTTCTCGTGACCAGCGTTTTCCACGTAGATACAAACATCAACATCAATGCCGGTGATGCTGCCGTTGCCACAGAACAGGAAGCACAATCCATCGGCGATCAAATCGTAAATACCTTTACCGTTTCCGATTTTCCAAATGTCATCACAAGAGCACACATTCTGCCGCTTATCGTATTTACTGTTTTCTTTGGTGTAACAGTTTCCACTCTCGGAGAAAAAGGAAAACCGGTTGCTGCCTGGCTTTCCAACATGTCTCTCGTTTTCTACCAGATGGTTAGTCTTCTTATGAAATTTGCTCCGATCGGTATCGGCTGCTATTTTGCAAATCTCACCGGCACTTATGGTCCGGATCTTCTCGCAAGCTATGCCCGCGGTCTCATGATTTATTATCCGACCATGTTTGCTTACTTCTTTATTTTCCTTGGACTTTATTCTTTCATTGCCGCCGGCCGCTGGGGTGTGAAGCATTTCTTCCGGGAAATCTTCACCCCTGCCCTTACCGCATTAGGAACCCGTTCTTCTGCCGCTGCTCTTCCTCTGCAGCTTCGTGCCTGCGACAATATGGGCGTGCCTAGAGAAGTCTCTTCTGTTGTGGTACCAATGGGTGCGACTTGCCATATGGATGGTGCCTGCCTGGCTACTGTATACGAAATCGTTCTCTGCTGTGCCCTTTTTAATCATCCGCTGAATCATTTTGGTGACTTCGTCTATGCGCTCGTCATTGCCATTTCCGCTTCTATCGCCGTATCCTCTGTCCCGGGCGGCGGTGCAGCCATGGAGACCATGCTCATCTCCAGTTTCGGTTTCCCTTCCGCTGCACTTCCGATTCTTCTTATGATGACACAGCTTTTTGATCCGGGCTGCACACTCGTAAACTCTTGCGGTGATACCGTTGCTTCTATGCTTGTTACCCGTTTCCTTTACGGCAAAAACTGGTACAAAAAAAACGCACGGCCAACGAACCCTATCACACAGGAAAAAATCGCATAACCGCACGTTCTTATTCATTAAAATTATGTAATACTTCCCCGCAGGTGCTCCACGTCTCGGGGAAGTCTCCGGAAAGGATTGTTTTCTTATGAACCCAAATGCTGCATATCTGTTCTCTGAGCCGGATTACGGCGCACTTTGTATTCCCTATGACGATACCCTGGATGTTACCGTAGATGGATGTCATATTTATGGAGAAATCTATGTTCCGGGCATGATCTATAAAGCCCCACATCCCTGTATCATTCTGGTGCACGGCTTCCCGGGAATCTGCTCCAGTGATGATTTAGCACAATCCCTGCGGCGAGCCGGTTTTGTTGTGATCCGTTTCAACCATCGCGGCGCATGGAACTCGGAAGGAAATTACAGCTTTACAAATTGCATCGAAGATGCCATAACCGTGGCAACCTATGTCCATGATGAAATTGCAAAAAAGTACGGGATCGATCCAAATCGTATTATTCTAGCCGGTCACAGTATGGGTGGCAATACCGTACTGAACGCAACCCTTCATCTCCCGTTCCTGCTCGGTACGATAATGATGGCGCCTTATGACCTTTCCGTTCCCTTTCAAAGCGGCGACATTGATTCCTTTATCGCTATGATTCGTTCAACGGACGGAAAGCTTCTGAAACTTCATACCGAAGAGGAACAAAACCGCATCATCCGGAACGCACAGGATAATTATAAAAAAACCGCATTTCTCCATGCCGTTCCACAAATGCAAAATCGGAATCTTCTGCTTCTAGGTGGCACCAAGGATCACATCGCGCCCGTTGAAAATATGATCGAGCCCCTGTTTACGGCGCTCCGGCGGCATCCTTCTACAGCAAACCGCAAAAAAATCTATTATCCGACCAATCACGATTTCAGTAATGTCCGTTTGCAGCTTGCAAAGGATATCTGTGACTGGGCTCTGGAAATAGCCTACTGCACAGAATCCATTTCACCTATAAAAAATGCTGTTTAATAGTTCTTTTTCAGCGCATCATTATTACGTCCGTTATAGGCGGGACACTTTAGGCGGCAGTAGGGATTTTCAGAAAACAAGTCTTTTCAGCGAATATTTTCTCACGTCGGCATATTCATAAATTCATCAATCGCTGCCAAAACCGGCCTTGCATATTCCTCTCCGCCAAACTGACGATTTTCTCGACAAAATATCGTAAGCATACGATAATAGGGACGAGAACAAATACGCGCTGGAGGAACTTGTATGAAACTGCTGATCATTCGCCATGGCGATCCGGATTACGAACATGATTCTCTTACAGAAACCGGATGGGCCGAAGCATCTTTACTTGCAGATCGTCTGTATCGAACAGAAAACATCAAAGAATTTTATGTATCGCCAATGGGCCGCGCCCGCGATACTGCCTCTCTCACTTTAGAAAAATTCGGACAGCCCGCCACCGTTTTGCCTTGGCTTCGCGAATTTAATGAAGCTTTAATCAAACGGCCCGATGTGGCAGAACACGAAATAATCTCATGGGATTGGCTGCCACAGGACTGGACGCAGGAGCCGCTTTTCTATGATTCCGCGCATTGGATGGATGCCAATGTTTTCAAAAACAGTCCGGTTCCCGAGGCATTTCATAAAGTAACCTCCCGTCTGGATGAATTTCTCTTAACGCATGGCTACCGTCATGATGGCAATTTATTTCGGGTTGAACATGCCAATACAGATACCATCGCCTTTTTTTGTCATTTCGGCGTAGAATGTGTCCTTTTATCTCATCTTCTCCACATCTCTCCCATGCAGCTTTGGCATGGATTCTGTGCCGCTCCTTCCTCTGTCACCACAATTTATACAGAAGAACGCCGAAAGGGAACTGCGCAATTCAGGGTTTCTGCCTTTGGCGATATATCTCATCTTTATGCCGGTGGCCGCTCTCCATCCTTTGCTGCACGGTTTGCGGAAATATATGGCAATGGAGATCGCATCGACTGATTCTTCATTCCGTAGGCTCTTCTCCCAGTCGGATACCCGGCAGAAAGCAGACCACAAAGCAATCGTTTTGATAAAAAGCGTATTCACTATATTACAGACTAACGTCACAAAAGTGCCTTCCTTCCTGAAAAACGGAAGGAGGGCACTTCTCATTACTGTACTGCTCTAAACGGATATACTTTACCGCTTACTTTCTTTTTACATGAAAGGCATCCATTCCCGGATATACTGCCGATGAACCGAGCTGTTCTTCAATCCGAAGAAGCTGATTGTATTTGGCAACTCTTTCACTTCTGCTAGGGGCACCGGTTTTAATCTGGCAAGTATTAAGCGCTACTGCAAGATCTGCAATTGTCGTATCCGCTGTTTCACCTGAACGGTGTGAAGAAATCGCCATATAACCGGCATTATGAGCCATTTTTATGGCTTCAAGCGTCTCCGACACAGAGCCAATCTTACCCAAAATGCCGCTATCTCTTTTTTGAGATAGCGGCACAATCATTCTATAGAAAGCTTATCGAAAAGTTTTTCTTTTGCGGCATTTCCCGATGCAAAAGGCCCCGG
>ONLM01000104.1 GCA_900318695.1 uncultured Eubacteriales bacterium
CAGCTATGCACGGACAGTCTTACTCGCAGCAACCGTTTTTACGATTCTCATAATTCTTTTATTTGTATACTATGCAAAACGATATCTGACCGATCCAATCATGAAAATCATAAAGAGCAGTACTTCTTTCGTTGAAGAAATGAACTGTGGTACCGAGCCGAATGCTCTCGTCTATGCAGACACTAAAATCCGCTCCCATGGAGATATTGGTATGCTTGCGGAAAATGTAAAAAGTCTTGCAGACAGTGTGAAATCCTATATGACCAATTTAAAAGCGGCAACCGCCGAGCGGGAACGGATCAATACGGAACTCTCACTTGCCACAAAGATCCAGGAAGGAATGTTGCCGAATATCTGGCCGCCTTTTCCTGCCAGAACAGAATTTGATATTTATGCAAGTATGGATCCTGCGAAAGAAGTTGGCGGAGATTTCTATGATTTGTTTATGATCGATGACGACCATCTTTGCATGGTCATGGCAGATGTTTCCGGCAAAGGGATCCCTGCTGCACTATTTATGATGGCTGCAAAGATTATTCTGTCAAATAATGCCATGCAGGGAAAAACACCCGCAAAGATTCTGGAAGATGCCAATACTGCCATCTGTGCAAATCAGCATGAAGAAATGTTTGTCACTGTCTGGCTTGGCATACTTACGATTTCTACCGGAAGGCTTGTATCTGCCAATGCAGGGCACGAATATCCTGTCATTAAAATGCCAAATGAAGATTTTCTGCTTATAAAGGACAAGCATGGCTTTGTTATTGGCGGACTGGAGGGTGTAAAGTACAAGGAATTTGAAACCACCCTTCTTCCGGGTGCAAAGTTGTTTCTCTATACAGACGGTGTACCGGAAGCAACAAACGCGGAGGGAGCATTCTTTGGAACAGATCGAATGACAAAAGCATTAAATGAGGCAGCCGATAAAACCCCGAAAGAGATATTGGCACATGTCCGACAGTCCATAGACGGTTTTGTAGATAATGCAGAACAGTTCGATGACCTGACTATGCTCTGTATGGAATATAGAGGAGGCAAGGCGGATGGCATCGAGATATAAGCTTGAAGTAGATGCAACCATAGAAAATCTGAAACAGGTAATAGACTTTGTAAATGAATCTCTTGCGCAGACATCCTGTCCTTTGAAAGTGCAGATGCAGATGGAACTTGCGGTAGAGGAAATCTTTGTGAATATCGCAAACTATGCCTATGCACCGGGAAAGGGGACAGCAACGATCTTACTGGAACTACAGGAAGAGTCTTTCCTTATGACAATCACTTTTATTGATCATGGAGTTAAGTATAATCCGTTGGAAAAAGAAGATCCGGATGTAAACCTTTCTGCCGCGGAACGTCCAATAGGCGGATTAGGGATCTTTCTGACAAAGGAAATAATGGATCATGTGTCCTATGAATACAAAAATGGACAAAACTTTCTGACACTAACAAAAAAACTGAAAGGATAAAAACGTTATGAAAAAACTTATGTCAATCCTTTTATTACTAATATTACTGTCTTCCAGCGCCTACGGCAATTCTGCAGACATAAAACCTGCATTCAAGTCTTCCGATAAAGCACCGACGGCCGGTAAAACGGATAGCCTGTATGCCTCCAAGCATGAAATTAAAAACTCTCCCGAGTGGGTCACCAAATTAAAAGCGGCGCAGAATAAAAATGTTAAACAGCTTTTTATCGTCGCAGGAATGGGTATGGATAAAACAACCGCCACGATCTCGATGCATGAACGCGATGCATACGGCACATGGAAACAAATTCTTTCCACTCCGGGATTTGTGGGGAAGAATGGATTGTGTCCGGACGCAGAGCACAAAGAGGGGTGTGGTCAGACACCGATCGGAACCTATCATTTTAACAAGGCCTTCGGTATAGCCTATGATCCCGGATGTGCCATTTCCTATGTGAAAGTAGATAATGATACCTATTGGTCGGGAGATGATCGGGATGGAATGCATTACAATGAGATGGTAAATATCAAAGACTATCCGGATCTGAATATGGATAACAGTGAACATATTGTGGATTATGATTATCAATATCAGTATTGCCTTAATATAAGTTTTAACGAAGACGGAACCCCCGGCAGAGGATCCGCTATCTTTCTTCACTGTTTCGGTCCGGAAAAACCGTATACCGGCGGATGCGTAGCTGTTCCTGAAAATATTATGAAACTCATTATGCAGAATGTAAAACCGGATTGTGTTGTGATCATTGATACAATGGATCATTTCGCCTGAAATACAAGTAAATTCCGTATTTATGGATGCAGTATGTCCTACTGCATCTTTTTTTGCAAGACTAGGTAAGGCCAGTGTATCTTTGGATCCTGTAAACGAAAATGTGTATTTATGTGTTTATGACACAGAAAGCGGAGACCTGCTTTATGAAAAAAACGTTCCGCTCTGCTGGATTACTCATGTTCAGTTCAATCCGGTCGATAATGAAATTATAATGTTTAATCATGAATGGCCGGCATTTGACTGCGGCATTCGAAGAATCAATGTCTATGATCATAGACAGGATCTTATATATTCCATCCGCTCGGAAGGCAGCAATAATCAGGAGAATAAACCTTATGTATGATTTTAAAGATAAAGTAGCCGTCGTAACCGGTGGTGCAAACGGTATCGGAAAATGCATCGCAGAAGAGTTTAAAAAATGCGGCGCGCAGGTAGAAATCATTGACATCGCGGATGGCGATCATTTTGTGGGCGACCTTACCGATAAAGCAACATTGGAAGCCTTTGCCGAACATGTGATCCAAACACACGGAAAAGTGGATTTTCTGATCAACAATGCACTTCCTCCTATGAAAGGAATCGACGAATGCAGTTACGAAGAGTTTGAACGTGCCTTATCGGTAGGTGTCACAGCACCGTTTTATCTTTCCAAACTCTTCCGGCAACATTTTTCCGAAGGCGCTTCCATTATTAATATTTCTTCGTCCCGAAGCCGAATGAGCCAGCCACAAACAGAAAGCTACACGGCGGCGAAAGGCGGCATTTCCGCTTTGACACATGCCCTGGCCGTCAGTCTTTCCGGAAAGGTCCGGGTTAATTCCGTTTCTCCCGGATGGATTGACACTTCCTATAGAAAATATGAAGGTCCCGATGCCATTCAGCAGCCTGCCGGACGGGTAGGAACTCCTTTGGACATTGCAAATATCGTTCTGTTCCTATGTTCTGATCAGGCCGGTTTCATAACCGGCGAAGATATCGGCGTAGATGGCGGTATGACCAAAGTAATGATTTACCATGGTGATAACGGATGGACCTTAACTCCATAATTACCATGCCGCGATAATAGAAGGAGGTGCTACTCTTTGGAAAAATATAAATACAGCGATGAAGAATTGTCCTTCATGGAACACAGTTCCATTCCATTTGCAGTCTATCAATTTATAAATAAAAGAGTGGTCACACTCGCTCTTTCCGAAGGATTTTTTGAAATTTTCGGATACACGGGAATGTCGAAACAGGACGTGTATGATTTGATGGATCGTAATATGTATCGCGATACCCATCCGGATGACCTGGCCATCATCGGCGATGCCGCATACCGCTTTGCCACAGAGGGCGGAATATATGATGTAATCTATCGTACTAAAAAAGATAATGAATACAGAATCATTCACTCGTATGGCAAACACGTCTACAAGGAAAACGGAGTAAGACTGGCTTTCGTATGGTATGCCGACCGGGGAGTCTATGTGGAAGACGGTAAAAATGACAAAAACAGTTTATTAAATATCTTCAAAAATCAATTGGCCGGAAGAAGTCTCAACATCAAACTAGGACATGACTATCTGACCGGACTCCCGTCTATGACGTATTTCTTTGAACTGGCGGAAGCGGGTTGCAGAGAGCTCCGGCAAAACGGAAAAACACCGGTTATCCTCTTTCTGGATTTCAACGGAATGAAGGGCTTTAACCAGAAATACGGCTTAGAAGAAGGCGATAAATATTTAAAGGCCTTTTCGGAAGAAATCGTTGAAATCTTCAGTCATGAAAACTGCAGCCGGTTCAATGCGGATCATTTCTGTGTATATACAGATCAGAAAAAAGCAGAGGAGGGAACCGCAAGGCTTATTGCCGCAAACAACAATTCGGAAAACAAAAAAAAGATGCCTCTTCGGATCGGCGTATTCATTTATGATGACGAAGGCATAAGCATCAGCGGCGCATGCGACCGGGCAAAAATGGCCTGCGATTCCGGAAGAAAGCAATTTACTGCCAGTATTTACCATTTCACGAAGGAAATGCTGACTACACTGGAGAAAAAACAATATATCATTGAAAACATAGACCGGGCAATCCAGGAAGGCTGGATCTGTGTATATTATCAGCCGATTATCCGTGCAGCCAACGGAAGAGTCTGTGCAGAGGAAGCTTTGGCACGATGGATTGATCCTGACAAAGGCTTTTTAAGTCCTGCCGACTTTATACCTGCTCTGGAAGAATCCAACAGCATCTACAAGCTGGATCTTTATGTCGTCGAATCGGTTTTAAAGAAAATGAAGACACAGGCAGAAAACGGGCTCTATATCGTACCGGAATCCATCAATCTGTCCCGGTCCGATTTCTATACCTGCGATATCGTCGAAGAGATCAAAAAACGCGTGGACAAGGCAGCCATCCCGAGAAATCGAATCGCCATTGAAATCACCGAAAGCACCATTGCCAATGATCTGGAATACATGATTAAAGAGATCAAACGCTTTAAATCTCTTGGCTTCACAGTATGGATGGATGATTATGGCAGCGGATATTCTTCCCCTATTATCCTGCAGAAAATACCTTTTGATCTCATAAAAATCGACATGCTTTTTGTAAGACAGCTGGACGAAGGGGAAAAAGCCAAAATTGTCCTTACCGAAATTGTTCGAATGGCCATGTTTTTAGGCATGGACACCATTGCCGAAGGCGTCGAAACCAAAGAACAGCTGGAGTTTCTGAAAGAAATCGGCTGTACCATGCTTCAGGGATTTTATTTCTGTAAACCGGTTTCTCTGCCGCAGATCATTGAACGATATCAAAAGGGAATCCAGATCGGATTTGAAAACCCGGCGGAGTCGGATTATTATGCTCAACTCGGAAAGGTCAATCTTTATGATCTTTCGATTTCCAGCACCGATGATGTTCATCTCCGGAATTATTTTGATACCTGCCCTATGATCATGCTGGAGTGCAATGGAAACAAGCTTTCTGTCATTCGATGCAATACTACATTTAAAAAATTTATAAAGATTCATTTTCCGAATTCCTCCGGCATATCCGAATTTGATGCCACAAACTATCTTGATAAGCCTGGCGGAACGTCTTTGAACGCCGTTCTTCATTGTGCAAACGATGGGAAACGTATCATTCTGGAGGACCGGACAGTAAACGGAAAAGTTTTTCAACTCTTTATATGGAGAATTGCCGTTAATCCTGTCACAAAAATCGCCGCAGTAATGGTAACGATTCTTTCATCTTCAGAAGAGGTAAACGAACAATCCGGTGCCTTTGTCAAATTGCAGCAGGAGAATGCGCGGCTTAAGGAAGAGGTCGACGCAAACCGTAAAATCGCAGAACTGAAGGAATCCGTTTCCTCCCTGCTGATCAATATGCCTGCCATGACCTTTTCAAAGGATATGACTTCCGGAAAGTATCTGGCCTGCAACCAGTCTTTCGCAGAATATGCACATAAAAAGACACCGGAAGATGTGATCGGCCTAACGGATTTTGAAATTTTTGACTATGACACCGCTTTACATTTCGTAGATGACGATAAAAAGGCATTATCCATGGAAAAGCCATATATCTTTTTGGAAGATGTCCGTGATGCGGTAGGAAATCAAAGACAGTTCCAGACTACCAAATTCAAATTCATCGACAACTCCGGTAAGCAATGTCTTCTGGGTTTGTGTCAGGATGTGACCGATGCCATGCGTGTCAAGCGGGAATATGTAGAACGGCTGGCCCAGGTTCAAAGTCAGGCAAAAGTAGACTCCCTGACCGGTGTCAAAAATAAAAATGCCTATCAGGAAGCCGAAGAGCTTCTTAATCATCGGATTATGGAGCATCGTCCTCCGAACTTTGCCATTACCGTACTGGATGTAAACGAACTTAAACAGATCAATGACACCAAAGGCCATAAGGCAGGCGATGAATATATCTGCAATGCCTGCAAAATTATTTGCAAGACCTTTAAGCACAGTCCGGTATTTCGTATCGGAGGTGACGAATTTGCCGTCATTTCCCAAAATGAAGATTATGATCATATTCACGAACTGATTGACAGCATAGCAAATTATAATGATCAGGCACGCCAGAGCGACAAACCGGTCATTGCCTGCGGTATGGCTAAATATACCGATGAAGATTGCGTCGCATCCGTTTTTATACGTGCGGATAAAAAAATGTACGAAAACAAAAAACATCTAAAGAGTTCCTACTGATTCCGCTTTTTATGCCTATAAACTTCCAATGCTTCCCGCAGCAATAAAAGCTTCGGACTGGGACTGGCCATCGCAAAAACAATTGTAGAACGCCACAAAGGCACGATTCACGTACACAGTATTCCCGGAGAACGTACTGTTTTTTCCGTATCATTTCATACCGTATCTTAGAATTAATTCTTAAAAAAACATTGCGCAATGTTTAAAGTTCCATTGTGCAATGCTTTTTTTAAGGTTATTTTAAGATTCATCGTTTAGTATTCTTACACGTAACTGTCGTTCACCCATTTTCCGGTTTTCACCGGATCTCATACTATGACCCGCCCGGACACGAATGTGTGCGTGCTGCGCATCATAAGGGAGTGGCAAATACTTTTGCCACTCACATCATACTATACTGCAAAATATGAAATTAACATCCATTAAGAAACAGATAACGGCATGGATTCCAAAATATGCCATTGTACCGATACTTCTCATGGTCGCGGTAAACTTCCTGGTATATGCAGGAACACGGCCGATCACAAACAAAATGCTCCATTACGATATATCCGGACAGCTTGATTATTGTCTGCCTTTTCTTCCGGTTTTTGTCATTCCCTACATTCTGGCCTATCTGCAATGGATCATAGGCTATGTTATGGTTGCAAGATATGACCGGGGATATTGTTATCGTGTTATTTTCGGAGAGATTCTGTCAAAGCTCTTGATTGCCGTCATCTTTCTCCTTTTCCCTACAACCATGCTTCGGGAAGAGGTCTTCGGTCAGGATCTGTTCAGCAAAATGGTGATTTTCCTATATAAAATCGATGCACCGACAAACCTTTTTCCATCCATTCATTGTCTGGAAAGCTACATATGCATGAAGACAGCTTTGGAAATGAAAAACATAAGCCGGAAATACCAGCTGTCTATGTGCCTTATGAGCATATTGGTTTTCATGAGCACCGTTTTCATTAAACAACACGTAATCCTGGATTTCGTTGGCGCTGTTATTGTGGCCGAAACCGGCAGAATGCTGTCAGAGCTGTATTACAGCTATAAAGAAAACCAGGTACCATATGAGAAGAAAGGAAACATTATATGAATACCGGACGTTTCATCCGATGTACCGGATCCGAATCTCGACGGTATGTTCACTTTGCGGAAGAAAAAAATAAAGCGCTGCACATACGATTTTTC
>ONLM01000082.1 GCA_900318695.1 uncultured Eubacteriales bacterium
ATGGACCGGAAAACCGGTAAGACGATCTATGGTGTCGGCCTGTCTTCAAACATTACAAGGTCCGGTATTCGTGCCATTTTCAGTGCATTGAACCGTATGTATTATCCGGAGGAGGCATCCAAGGCCGGACATCGCCGTGTAGCGGAGCGAAAGGGATCAGAACAGCCGAAGGACCTTTTCGGAAACAGTTAAGGGGATGGCGGATTCTTTCCAGCCGTGCCGGCGATAAAAATCCGATTAGGGATGACTGGAGAGAAATAAAAATAAAGGAAGAAATGAGACATGAGCCAGAAATATGACTATCTGTTAGTGGGAGCGGGACTTTTCAATGCGGTATTTGCCTATAAGGCAAGAAAAGCCGGAAAGACCTGTCTTGTCATTGAGAAACGAAATCATCGCGGCGGAAATATATATTGTGAAACCGTGGAAGACATTCATGTGCACAAGTATGGTGCGCATATATTCCACACTTCCAATAAAGAGGTTTGGGATTTTGTGAACGGGTTGGTAGAATTCAACCGTTTTACAAATTCGCCGATCGCGTATTATCAAGGCTCGGTTTATAATCTTCCGTTCAATATGAACACCTTTGCCAAGATGTGGGACATCACAAAGCCGGAGGAGGCACTCGCAATCATCAATGAGCAGCGCGCGGTTATCCAGGGAGAACCGAAAAACCTGGAGGAACAGGCGATTTCTCTGGTAGGTACGGATATCTACACGAAGCTGATCAAGGGCTATACAGAGAAGCAATGGGGCAGAGACTGCACCGAGCTTCCAGCCTTTATCATCAAACGTCTTCCGGTTCGTCTGACCTATGATAACAACTATTTCAATGACCGTTATCAGGGGATTCCAATCGGAGGCTATAATGTCCTGATCGATGCCCTTTTTGGTGATACGGAGATTCGTCTCCATACCGATTTTCTGTCGGATCCGGAGGGATTTCAGGCTATGGCGGACAAGGTGATCTATACCGGTCCGGTGGATGAATATTTCCAGTATCAGCTTGGAAAACTGGAGTACCGCAGTCTCCGGTTTGAAACGGAAGTGCTCGACCAACCGGATTTTCAGGGCAATGCGGTTGTGAATTATACGGAGCGGGAGGTTCCTTATACTCGAATCATTGAACATAAGCATTTTGAGTTTGGTACCCAGCCGAAGACCGTTATTACAAAAGAATATCCGGAAACCTGGGTGGAAGGTATGGAACCGTATTATCCGGTTAACAATGAGCAGAATCAGAAGCTCTATCAGCAGTATCGTGCTCTGGCGGATCGGGAGCCGAAGGTTATCTTCGGCGGACGTCTGGGAGAATACAAATATTACGATATGGATAAGGTCGTAGAGTCGGCCTTCCGTCTTTGTGAGCAGGAGCTGTAAGGCAGCAGTATAGAGCAGTATGCGAAATGTTGCCTAAGCTGCAGGACGGTACCATGGCGGAAAAACGGAAAAGAGGGTCAGACCAGTCCGGCCTGACTCTCTCTTCTGTTTTAGTGGATTCTCAGGAAAAGCAGGAAGTCGTTTTTATCGGATTGTATCCGGTAATGCAGGAAAAAGGACGCCGGGGAGAAGATCCCGTGCGAGGAGGAAAGAACATGGAAATCGTATATGCATCGGACGATCATTATGTACAGCACATGGCGGTATCGATCCGCTCGCTGATCGCCCACAACCAGAATGAAGATCTGCGTATCCATATTCTGAGCGATGGCATTACAGAGGATCATCTTGCCTTGATCCGTCAGGAGATTACGGAGGCCGGTAAGGAGGCGGTAATCTATCCGCTGGAGGATTTGAAGAGCACATTGGAGAAACGCGTGCCGGGGCTGGATACCGGGCGTTTTCACATTACGACGCTGGCACGGCTGCTTTTGGGATCCATTCTTCCGGAGGAGATTCATAAGGTTTTGTATCTTGACTGCGATACGGTGGTGCTTCATTCGCTGGAAGCGCTGTATATGCTCCGCCTCAGCGGATGTACCGCGGCGATGGCCCCGGAACCTACAATCTACAAAGAGGTGCGGGATATTCTGCAGCTTACGCCGAAGGATATTTATTATAATGCCGGCGTCTTGCTCTTAAACCTGCAGGAGTGGAGGGAACGGAAGCTCGAGGAAGAGAGTTTTTCGTATTATAATCAAATGCATGGCCGTCTTCCATTCAATGATCAGGATATCCTGAATCATGTTCTTCGGAATCAGACCGTAACGCTGGGGCAGCGTTTTAATTTCTTTTCCAATTATTATTATTTCCGCTACAGTACTTTGTTGTCCCTTGATTCGAATTACGGCTTCTGTGAGACAAAAAAGACATTCCATAAGGCCAAGCATCATCCGGTGATTGTACATTATGCAGGGGATGAGCGTCCTTGGATCGCCGGTTCTATGAACCATTACGGAAGAGCCTATGACAAGTATCTTGCCATGACAGCATTCCGAAATGCCGGTCGGGAAGAAGGAAAGCGCGGTTATATGGCCTTGTATCATCTTATGAATATCGCGACGTTCGTCGCACCCGCATTACGGAAAATGGCATCCAGTGCCTATTATCAGAAACAGAAAGAGAAACAGAAATGACGACATTATCGGTTCAGGACAAAAGGATTCTTCTGATCATGCCCTGCTTTTATCATTATGAGCTGGATATCCAGAAGGCACTTCGAAAAGCAGGCGCGGAGGTTTATTTTATCGACAGCAACATTCATGCACACAGCCTTTGGGAGAAACTGCTCTGCTTTTATACGACCGGACTTCGGGATCGTATGGTATATCGTTATTATGTGGAAAAACTGAAGGAAATGGATGCGAAGAAACATGCGGAGATCGATGAAGTGCTTGTGATTCGCGGACAGTGGATTACGGAAGACGTTATGACGCTGCTCCGGAGGCATTGTCCGAAGGCCTGTTTCCGAATGTATCAGTGGGACAGTGTTTCGACCTTTCCCTATCAAAAGGTTCTTGCGCCGTTTTTCGATCGGGTCATGACCTTTGATCCGGTTGACAGCGCGACATATCATTGGGCACTGCGTCCGCTCTTTTTTAAGGCGGCGGAGTGTGATATCCGTCCGGAGCGGGAGCGGAAGTATGATCTGATCTTTCTTTGCTCGATGCATACCCGGCGCATGCAGATCCTTCTGCAGCTTCGAAAGATTGCGGATCGACTGGGGAAAAAAGTTTTTTCCTACATCTATGTGCCGCGACTTCAGTATATCCGGGAGGCGCTGCTGAAGCAGAATCCTCTATAC
>ONLM01000020.1 GCA_900318695.1 uncultured Eubacteriales bacterium
GTACATAAGCTGGACGCCTATGTGTTGAATGAAGTCGGGAGTATTTTGAGTCAGAGTATAAAAGAAGGATATCCAATGATTCCGGTGTCCATAAATCTGTCTCACTCGGACTTTGTTTTCAGTGATCCGTTCCATGAACTGGAAACGGTTGTGAAAAAATATAAACTGCATCGAGACTTTTTTTGTATTGAGATCACGGAATCGGTGCTTATGTCCCGGAAGGCACATTTTCTTGAGGAAATCCGGAAATTCCGTGAGGCGGGATATCGGGTCTCCATGGATGACTTCGGAAGCAGTTATTCGTCGCTGAATGCGCTTCGGGAAATAGAGTTTGATGAGCTGAAACTCGATCTCTGCTTTGTCAAGAATCTGGATGAAAAGGGAAAGCAGATTATACGGACCATTATTGACATGGCGAAAGAACTGCAGATCCATACGCTTGCAGAAGGAGTGGAAAATGAGGAACAGGTGACTTTTCTGCGGGAAACCGGCTGTGAAAAGATGCAGGGATTTTATTACGGACGGCCGCAGCCGATGGAAGAATTCCGGAAGAACCTTGCCTCTAAAAATATTCACGTAGAAAGTCCGGCGGAGTCCCGGATGTATGACGCAGTCGGATTCCTGAATATCCTTACGGAGAAACCGACAGCGATCTTTTTGAGTCGGGGGGATGAAGTTCGGATCCTTCTGGCAAACCCGGCTTATAAGAAAGTACTGGAAAGCATTGGCGGGCGAGAGGAAAAGGAACTGAATACGGTTCTTGAGAAGCCGAACTTCGCCTTGCATAATCTGTTCCGTGATTTCACCCAAAAGGTGATTTCGAGTCATGAGGAAAATACGCTGTATTATGTGGATAACGGAAAGGATCTTCGTCTGACAGCGCAGTGCATCGCGAGTGCCGGGGATGAGTATCTCATGAAGGCCAGCCTGGAAAACATCACATATCAGAAGAATCCGAATGAATATAGGAGTGTGGACAGCATTGTCCGTAATATCAAGATAATGTATATGGCCATATTCCAGATTGAATATCACAGGGATCGAATCTACGTTCTTTCGGCGAGTCATCAGCCGGATGCGGTCGGAAAGAGCTATTATGATATCCGTGCGACAATAGACCGGGTGGCGAGACATGTCGTTTATCCGGATGATCGGGAGCATTTTAAGAATTTTATGATGCAGTTCTGCACAGAGTCCTTCTATAAAGAAGGTGCAGCAGCCTATACGGATGGCTGGTTTCGGTACCGAAATTCGGGCGGAAATTATACCTGGATGGAACATTCGGCCATCATCCTGAAAGATGAAGAGTACAGTGCGCTGATCTGCATTAAAGAAGCCTCCATTGAAAATGCCATGGATAAAAAGGCGGTATTATCGTTTCTTGCCACACAAGTGGATGAAATGAATGATGATCCTGCCCTGGCCCGGGTAACGGTGAAAAATCCGGAAAAGGATCTTTGGGCGGCTTTGATGGAGCACACCATTATTAACTATTTCTGGAAGGACCGGAAAGGCCGTTTTTTGGGTGCGAGCAAATCGTTTCTTGAGTACTTTGGCATTGCATCGGTGGACGAGATTATAGGAAAAACAGCGGAAGAAATGGGCTTACTCAGGGATGAGCAGGCACACCGGAATGAACAATATGTGCTGGAAAAGGGAGACGTGATACGAGACGCTGTAGAAATTTGCGTAGCGCATGGCATGGTACGAGACATTAACGTGAATCGTTTTCCGGTGTATCACGATGGGAAAATCACGAGCTTTCTAGGCTATTTTTATGATTCGGAGCTTTTTTCATTGTACGATATAAAGCAGAAGGAGGCGGAAACCAAAGATGCACTGACGGGTCTTCATAATGTTTTTGGTTTTGTGCTGAACGGCAATCGTCTTTTTGAAAGCTGCCGCCTGAATCAGAAGGATATGCTTGTGCTTATTCTGGACATCCCGATGCTTCGGGAGTTTTATCAGCGTTATGGCGCAGAAGAGGCGCAGCCTATGATCCGTGAAGTGGCCATGGGGCTGAAAAAACTGACGGATCAGAATACCATTCTGTGCCGTATTGATTCGATTCGTTTCATTTTTATGAAGCAGGCGGATGCGCGAAAGGAAGGGAAAATACTGGAAACCCGGATCAAAGAGTATATTGAAAGCATTCGCACACTTCATGGATACAAGTGTACGTTGTTTCCGTATGTTGCCAGAAATACCCTTCCGGTGCAGGAATTTGAATCCTTCGACCGCATCGTTACGCATCTTATGCTTGAAATAGCACGACGGGAGGAAATGCAGGAGGTAGAGAACCGGAAAAGAATATTCATAGATCTGGGAAAGCTGAACGAACTGGACGAGACCATCTATATTTGCGATCCGGAAAGCTGTGAACTCTTCTTTATGAATGCGAAGGGACTTGCGGATCTGGGGCTTCCGTCCAATTATCCGTATTATGGAAAAACCTGCTATGAGGTTTTTGAACATCGGAAGACACCATGTGACGGCTGTACCACCGGACTTTTGCGGAGAAATCACATTTTCAGGAGGAATTATCACAGTACGCTGAACGGGAATGACTACATGATGCGGGATACGTTGATTTCCTGGAATGAGAGGACGGCCCGGCTTACCATGGGCGTGAATGTATCGGATTATACCAGAAGTGTGTCGGATAAAGATGAAATTTTAAACGAAGAAATCACTGCCAATGATGCCATCAGCATTGCCCTGGAAGAGGTGGATGCCAATGAAGGAATCCGGAAACTTTTGGCCAAAATCGGCGGATACATGAATGCAGAAAAAGCGTTTATATATGAAGTAAATGGGTGTGGAACGTTCCGGAACACATATATTTGGGATGCACATGGAAA
>ONLM01000093.1 GCA_900318695.1 uncultured Eubacteriales bacterium
CCGGCACCTGCCTGCAATTCTGTTTTAGCATCTTTGGAATCATTTAAATTGTAATTGATCAGTTCCTGAAAAGGAGCTCCCTTTGCCTTGTAACCGTTCGTATTAATGTTGGCAAGGTTATTTGAAGAGACCGACAGTTTATTCGTAAACTGATTTGCACCTACGGCGCCGGTCCAAAATGACATATTCATAACATTATTCCTCCATCACATGAGCCTGAACACTCGGTGAAAAAACAATCTGCGGTATAAATCAGATAAAAACGAAAGGCCTGTAGAAATTACAGTCGTCCGACGTCACTGGACGATTTTGCCATAATGGAATCATACATTTTCAGCATCTGCGCAGCACTCTGCAGTGCCCGCTGAGAAGCCATCATGTTTGTCATTTCATCTACAAGGCTTACATTGGACTTCTCTAACATACGCCATTGTAATGTGGAATCTGAATTTCCGTTTACGACGGTTGCTTCCTGCTCTGTAGTGTACATGCCGTTGTCTTCTTTATGAAGAGCGGAAGTATCCGCAAAATCAACCAGCTTGATCTTTCCGTATACAACGGTTTCCGTTTCTCCGTCATCACTGCTTGTGACATTGCCGTCCGCATCGACTTCTACAGCCTTACGGTTCGCAGCGCCGTGCTGGTTTGCAATGATGGAACCATCGGTATTTACGGTGAAATCCTCATTTGGAATCTGGATCGGCTGATCATTGGAACCTAAGACACGGCCTACACCGCCTAAAGTAAGATAGCCCTCTGAATCCACAGAGAAGGAACCGGAACGGGTGTACTGTGTTCCGCTGTTTGTCTGTACAGAAAACCAGCCCTTGCCGTTGATCGCAAAATCATAAATGTCATCTGTCATTTCAAAGGCGCCCTGACTATAGTCTGTATAGGTCTGGTCGGCGGTCGTAATCTTTGAAGTGGTTGCGAGATCGGTCGGATTTTTTTTATTATAACGGCCGGTGCGAACCAGCATCTCTTCCTGAAAGGTTTTTTTCGTCATCGTATCCGCCTTATATCCGGCGGTCTGTGTATTGGCCATGTTGTTACTGATGACATTTAAATTGCGCTGCTGTGACAGCATGCCGGATGTAAGATTATAAAATCCCTGGTACATCGAAAACCTCCTGATGTATGGTGGATGTTATTGTTAAATAGTGAAAAAAATTTGCATATCAATGCACATAAATAATTATCGGTACGAATCCTTTAAATATAAAACGAAATATACTTAAAATCGAATAAAACCTATAAATTATTACTAAATCGATTAAAGATATGGATTTAAAAAATAAAGCTTGAAGCGATATAAAATATGCACACTATACCATTTTGGCCATATAATTTTTCAATTTTCGGATAGCCGTGGAATGCAGCTGAGAAACGCGAGGCTGGCTGATTTCCATGACCTCCGCAATCTGATTCATGTTCAGATCATCAACGTAATATAACGAAATGACGGTCCGCTCATTTTCTTTCAGAGAATCAATGGCTGCTGCGAGAGTCGAAACAGTTTCTCCCTGCAGAAAGCTTTTTTCAGGCTGTGTGTCGGCATCTTCGGATGGAATCTGCAGAAGCGTCTCATCGTTGTCGTCATAAGTCATATCGAGAGACAGAACATTGGTCATGGTCTGCATACGATCCACCTTCTGGATTTTTTTGACATCCATTTTAAGGTAACCGGCCATTTCATCGTCGCTTGGCATACGGCCGAGCTTCCGGTGCAGATAATCTCTTGCATCTTCGATGGAGCGGCGATCCCGGTGATAGTTACGAGGCATCCAGTCATTTTTGCGGATGAGATCAATAACCATTCCGCGGATTCTGCGGCTGATGAAGGTCTCAAACTTATTATCCTTGTCCGGATCGTAGCGATCGATTGCCTTCATGATTTCAATGACACCTTCGTTGATGATATCCTCCGGCTGCATAGAATCACTGTACATTTCACGCATTTGGTAAGCAACAGCCTTTACGATGTAAATGTAACGCATCGTAAGCTCCTGCTTGATACGACTTACCGGCTCTTCTTTGTACATGGCAAAGAGCTCTTCATTGGTTTTTGCATCTAGATTCTGTAATGTGCTTGCTAATTCTTGAACCATTTTAATCCCCTCTTAAAATTGTTCTCTACAATGCTTCTATTCTATACTCTTGTTGCTTTATGAATCGCCCTCTTCCAGTTTCAAGCTCCCTATAGCCTGGATCTGAACGTTGCTGGCGATTTCGTTGAAGGACAGTACCCGTACGTTCGGGTAAAACTGTTCGATCAAATGATAAAAATGTGCACGCATGACTTCGGATGTCAAAATAACCGGAGTCTGGCTTAAATTGGCGAACTTTTTGGTTTCTTCAGAAACCTGACGTACCAGGCTTTGGAGGATATCCGGACTAAGTGCCAGATAGTATCCACTTTCACCTTTGGAAAGAGAGTTGACCATGGAGCGCTCAAGATCGGCATCCAGGGTGACAACCTTCATGTTTCCATCCTCACAGTACATTCTTGTAATGGTTCGCTTTAAGGCAATACGAACCTGCTCCACAAGTGCGTCCATATCCTTGACCGGAAGGCCGGTTTCTGTAATGACGTCGACCATAGTTTCGATGATGGTTTCCAGATCCTTAATGGAAACCCCCTCTTTCAGCAGCATGGTCAATACTTTCTGAAGCAGATTATAAGAGACAAGGTTTGGAAAGGCCTCATTGATGAGTTCCGGTGCAGTGCGCTTTAAATTCTCGACAAGACGGAACACTTCCTGTCTTGTGATGAGTTCAAAAGCGTGTTGCTTGATTACCTCTGAAAGGTGGGAAACCATTACAGACAGAGGGTCAATTACGGTATAGCCGTATAACTCTGCCTTTTCACGGTTCTCCGGCCGGATCCATTTACTAGGAATACCATAAGCCGGTTCAATGGTTTCGATACCGTCAATGCTCTTTTCCGGGTTCTCCGGCTCCAGAGCAAGGTAATAATCGGTAAGGATTTCACCCTTCGCAACCTCTTCGCCTTTAATCTTGATTGTATATTCATTGGTGCCAAGGCTGGAACTGTCACGAAGACGAATGGATGGTACAACATAGCCCATATCCTGCGCATACTGCCGTCGGAAGACGACAATACGGCTGATGAGACGACCACCTACGGATTCATCCGCCAAAGGGATGAGACTGTATCCAAAATTCATCTCAATTGGCTCAACCTGCAGAAGGTTGTATACGTTGTTGACATCCTTGAAGTAATCTTCCTGTGTCTCAGCCGGAGCTTTTTCAGCCGGAGCCTCTTCTGAAGCAGCAGAAGGGGCGCTGGACTGTGCCGCCCGGGCACCATGATAAGCAGCTTGATAAGCTTCGGAACGAATTTCCTCCGGAGCGTTTGCAATACGGCGTTGCATTACAACACCGCCAGCGATAAAGCCGATACCAACGAGAAGAATCTGGATGATCGGCATGCCCGGAATTACGGTCAGGCAACAGATGATTCCGCCGGCGATCGTGAAAGCTCTAGGCTGCGCCAGAAATTCCTTGCTGATATCTTCGTTCAGAGAACCTTCGGCAACAGCACGAGTAACGATCATGCCGGTTGCAGTGGAAATCAGGAGGGACGGAATCTGTCCTACGAGACCATCACCTACGGTGGCGATCGTATATGTGTTTAATACGGTTCCGATGTCCTGTCCGCCCTGAATGATACCGATGATACTACCGCCGATCAGATTGATACCTGTGGTAATCAGGGACATGACGGAGTCACCTTTAACGATCTTTGTAGCACCATCCATCGCGCCGTAAAAATCGGATTCACGCTGTACTTTTAAACGTCGGCGGGATGCTTCTTTTTCGTCAATCAGGCCGGCATTCAGATCCGAGTCGATGGCCATCTGTTTACCAGGCATCGCATCGAGACTAAAACGGGCGGATACTTCTGCTACTCGCTCTGCACCTTTTGTGATAACGGTGAAGTTCATGAGTACGATAACAAGGTAGATGATTAAACCGACTACTACATTGCCTCGTAATACGAAATCACCAAAGGAGGCAATGACCTGACCGGAAGAACCGCCGTTGGAAAGAATATTTCTGGTTGTGGAAACATTGATTCCCAGTCGGAACAATGTTGTTAAAAGCAAAAGCGACGGATAAATGGAAAACTCCAACGGATCATGAATCGTCATGGTAATGACCAAAATCATCATGGAAATTGCCATGTTCAGGATAATCGTTGCATCCGCCATAAATGGTGGTAATGGAATGATCAACAATAAAATGATGACCAAGGCCATTACAACTATGGAATTGTCAGTTATTGTCTTGGTCCATCTCATAATGTTTGAGTTAATATCTTATCTTTCTTCAAAAACAGCATTTTTTTAAGAATTTCTTATCAAAAATTGCTATCTATACTTTATTATACCTATTTTGTGAGCAATTGTCTAAAAAATTATAAAAACAATTAAATTATTTTTACATTCTGTTTCTTGGTATGACGCATTGTTATAGAAGGAAAAACACAGCGCTTTAATACATGCCGAAACATAAGTAAAAATAATATCAATGTTCAGAGAACATATCCTGTCGGCCGGACTGTTTGTAGATATAAACAAGGAGTTCTGCAACGGCCCCGTAATATTCCTGCGGGATCTCCTGCCCTACTTCACAGCTGGCATATAATGCACGTGCGAGGGGCTTGTTTTCCATCCATGGCACGTTGTTTTCCGTTCCGATTTCGACAATACGGAGAGCCATATGATCCACTCCCTTTGCGACAACATAAGGCGCGCCGTGATGATCCGGATCGTATTTCAATGCTACAGCGACGTGCGTCGGGTTACGGACGATGACATCGGCATTGGGAACATCCTGCATCATACGACGGTTGGTCATCTGACGATGCTGCTGACGCATTTTGTGTTTCATCTCGAGGTTACCTTCGAGCATCTTGAGCTCGTCTTTGACTTCCTGCTTTGTCATCATCAGATCTTTATGATACTGACGTTTCTGAAACAGATAATCAAAAAAAGCAATGAAAGAGAAAGCAATCACAACCCGGATAATCAGCCCCCAGATGATGGATAACAGCGCTACGGCCGAGTTTTTCGGTTCCATGTCAATCATTCTGGCTAAAGGCAATATATCGTCCTTTAAAAGGTTATAGAGCAGAATGATAAGCAGAATGATTTTTAGCAGACTTTTTAAGGTCTCTACAATATTCCGCAGGGAAAACAGCCGTTTAATGCCGGACAAAGGATTCAGCCGGTTGAATTTGGGACGCAGACTCTTTTTAGAGACATTGAAGCGTGTCTGCACACCATGGGACAATATACCTAAAATCACAGCCACAATAAGAATTGGGAAACTGCAAATAATGGCAATCAAGGTAAAACGGAAAAACAAAGGCGCCCCTAAAGGATTCGTTTCAGGATGAGACAAAGCATCCAGAATAAAACGAAAAAAAGCAAGGAGCTGCTGATAGATAAACGGGATCATGATCCGGACCATGGAAAATACTCCCAATATCATCACAACGGTGGCCACATCCCTGCTTTGAAATACATTACCTTCTTTGCGGGCTTCGCTGATCTTATGCGCGGTGGGTTCTTCGGTTTTGGAGTCTTTATCGTCTCCCATGCAAGCTCCTTTCGTGCGTATTTCAACGGTTCAAAACGGATATACTTTTAGGACATCAGTCGTATGATTTCCTCCATCGTGCTGTACATCCGATTCAGGATGAAATAAAGCTTATCGCTTAGAGGATTATAAAGAAACAGAAGCATCATCATTCCGACAATAATCTTTAACTGGAAATTCAATGTAAAGATATTAATCTGTGGAATGACACGCATTACAATACCGATCGCAACTTCTGTTAATAATTCAACACCGATGATCGGAAATGCAAACTGCAGTCCTAAAATGATGTTTGCATTGAAAGTCTCAAGCATAAATCGGGCAAGATCTGTTGTGATCTGCACATTGCCGAACGGGATTTTGTCAAGCGTACTCAGAAGAATCTGAAAAAATTTCAGCGCACCGTTTGAAGTGAAAAACACCAGCATGATGCCGATCGAGAAAAGGTTTGTGGTTACCGTTGCTTGAGAGTTTGTCTGAGGATCGTAGATCTGCCCCATATTTAGACCCATGGAAAAATCCATAATGGACGTCGCAAACCGGATTACCATGATGGAGACGTCCATTCCGAATCCCAGAGCGAAACCTACGAAGAGTTCTTTCAGCATCATACCCCCGTATTCCAGCAGAGTTTCGGGTTCATGCACCAGCTTTCCGCCAATCCAGATATAAATCATGGCAGACAGAGCAAAGATAAATATACCCCGGATCCGAGGAGAAAACTCTGCCCGACTCCAGAGTGAGTTAAATGCCAGCGCACCCGTTATCCGGAGAACAATCAGGCTAAAGAGGATGAACATGTGCTATCCTCCGTTTGCAATTATGCTAAAAATCATACGGGTAAAATCCTGCAGCTTTGCAAGGATTGTACTGCCGAGAAGCGCGAGAACCGTGAGAATTGCCAGAAGCTTTGGTACAAAGGTAAGGGTCTGTTCGTTGATCTGCGTTGCGGCTGTAAAAATCGCAAGGATAAGACCGACAATCAGGCTGATCAAAAGAAGCGGCAAGGCAATTTCCAGTGCCAATGTGAATGTCTGGCGTAAGATCTCTAATGCGGAACTACTATCCATTCGTCACCTCCCTTAACGGAAACTGTTGATGATGGTAGAGAATAACAACTCCCAACCGTCCACTGTGATGAAGAGTAATAGTTTAAAAGGCATTGACACCATGGCCGGTGGCAGCATAACCATACCCATGGCCATCAGTGTTGTGGAAACGACAATGTCAATGAGAAGGAATGGCAGATAAAGCAAAAATCCAGCCATGAATCCACGCTTTAATTCGGATGTCATAAAGGCCGGAGTGATTACAGTCAAAGGATATTGTGTGACATCATCGCGCACTTCCACATTCGCCATTTCCACGAAATGGTTGAGTGTATCCTTTTCTGTATTACGAAGCATAAATTCCTTCATTGGAGGGATCATGCGCTGAATCGCAACCTCCTGAGTGATACGGCCCTCTTTGTAAGGTTTATATGCCGTCTCATTAATGGTCTGTATGGTCGGATTCATAATAAAGAGCGTAAGAAACAAGGCGATACCGACCAAAACCATGTTTGGCGGGGTCTGCTGTACGCCCATTGCATTACGGGTAAAGGACAGAATGATGATTGTCCTTGTGAATGAAGTCATCATGATGACGATGGATGGCAAGAGTGCGACCATCGTTAACATGAAGATCAGATCAAGAGTCGGCACATTGCCGCCGTTTAGACTTGTCAGTAAATCCCCCATTATTTATTTACTGCTATCCTTTCTGTCTCCAAACTGTTTTCTGTAACGGTTCAGATACTGTAAAAACGTTTCATTCCCCAGAGTCCCTATACTCTCAGGAATGGTAAATTCGCCATCCAGTTCTTTGATTAACTGGATACCGGCAGAGCTTGAACTCATCAGATAAGTTTGCTCTTTGATCTTAACGATCAATAGCTGACGGTCGGGACCGACCACCAGCTGATCAATAATCTGCATATAATTGCCATGTCCAGTGCGATTCCAGGATTTTCCCAGGAAACGACTGGACACATAGGCAAGAATTAAAATCAAAATGAGTACGAGGATACCGGAGACCATCGAAATCATATCATGCATGATATCACAGACTTTCCGGATTAATATCCTTGGTGACAATTTCAGTAATACGGATACCGAAGTTATCCTCTACTACTACGATATCGCCATTCGCGATACATTCACCATTGACATAAAGATCTGCCTGCTCACCGGCCATCTTGTCGAGGACAACCAGAGATCCCTGTGTGAATTCAAGGATATCTTTAACCAGCTTTTTGGTACGGCCGATCTCAACGGAAATCTCCAGTGGGATCTTCATGAGCATTTCTTTATTTTCCGCTTCCTCGTAACCGCCTTCGTTGGAAGCGCTGAATTCCTGGGAATTCATAGGACGAACCAATGCGTTTTCGCGAGGCTCGCGCTTTGCAGCGGAAGCCTGTTTCCGGTCTTCCTCCATCTGCTTCATAAGCTGCATCATCTGTGTCTGTGACTGCTGCATCTGATTGAGAATCTGCAACATCATAGGATCTGCAGCGACAGGTTGTGCATATTGAACCGGTGCGGCAGCCATCGGTACAGGCTGTGGAGCCGGTGCAGCGGCTGGAGCTGGAGCAACGGCTGGAGCTGGAGCAGGAGTAGGTGTCGGAGCAGGTTGTGGAGCCGGTGCAGTATCGGCACGAAGTCCTGCTAAAAGCGCATCTGTAGCGGCCTGATCTAACGGTTTTCCGGAAGATGTGGCCGGAGCCGGTTCTGCAGGGGCCGAACTGCCGCCGTTTAACAGCGCGTCAATGGCAGACTGATCTAAAGTACCGCCGCCGGAAGAAGCCGGTTCTGCAGCGGCTGGAGCCGGAGCCTGTGCACCGCCGTTTAACAGTGCATCAATTTCAGACTGGTCGATCGGATTATCCGTTGGAGGAGTCTCCGGAACATAAGGCTCTGGTTCCGTTGGAGCGGGTGCTTCCGGAACTGCGGCCGGAGCCTCTCCTGCACCATCTTTAAGGTCAAGCCCAAATTGCTCAGCAAACGGCTGAAGCAAACGTTTTACGAGATCGGTAGACATGATGTTCAGGAATTCACTTTCGAGTTTTCCTTCGATCTCGAGTGTAAAACGGACAACCACTTCCATATCAGTATCCGGGAAGTAGCGGTCTTTAAAAGCCTGTTCGCTTGGAACTTCAAAGGTGACCGGAGTCGAAATGTCGACTGTCGTTCCTAAAAATTCAGATAGAGCTGTTGCGGAAGAACCCATCATCTGGTTCATGACTTCACGGATGGCAGACTCGTTCATCTCGTCCATCTGGAATTCTTCTTCCGGAATCTCCATACCCATCATTGTGCTGACAATGATACGGACATCGTTACGGCTGAACATCATGACATTCTTGCCGTCGAGTCCCTTTACGTATGTGATTTCAACACCTACAGCCGGTTCTAGATCTCTGAACTGAAACTCATCTTTGGCCTGTACGGAAACGACAGGTGTTGTGATATTAACTTTACTGCCAAGCAGAGTTGATAATGCGGTAGCTGAAGCACCCAGCGAGATGTTCATGATCTCGCCAATAGCATCAACTTCCATATCATTAAAGCGAGTAGCGCCCATTTACATTCTCCTTTTACACTTTATATTCTAGTCTTATTTTCCGATTTCAAGTGCCTTTTGCGCCATCGCCTTCATAGCATTAAGAGCAGTAACATTCGCCTCGTAAGAACGGGTTGCGGACATACTGTCTACTGTTTCTTTCAATACATCAACATTTGGCATTTCGACATAACCATCGGCATCCGCGTCGGGATGATTCGGGTTATATACGCGCTTAAATTCCCGGTCATCACTGACCAGGGTTGTTACACGTACACCTGCTTTCTTGGCAGAGTTATAGCCCTTGCCAAGGGAAGCGTTTTTGAGAGCTTCCTGAAATGAATTGGTTCCGAAACTCTCAAAAACAACATCTTTGCGCTGATATGGACCACCTTTTTCTGTGCGAGTCGTATCAACATTTGCAATATTTTCTGCAGCGACATCCATGCGAACGCGCTGTGCGCTCATACCGGATGCACTGATATCAAATGAATTTAAAAATGACATCTGGTACTCCTTCCCCCTAATAAAGAATACGTATGTATGGGGCTTGGATTATACGCCAAGAATGGTCTTAACTGTAGATGTGATTCTCTCTGCGTTGAACGGTTTAACAACGAAGTCCTTAGCGCCAGACTTGATTGCATCAACAACCATGGATTCCTGACCCATTGCGGTACACATGATAACCTTGGCATCCGGATGAGTCTCACGAATCTTTTTCAGTGCCTGAAGTCCATCCATATTAGGCATGGTGATATCCATAATTACAAGATCCGGATTTTCTTCATCGTACTTCTTGACAGCTTCAGCACCGTCCTGCGCCTCAACAAATTCACAATCAGAAAATCCGCCCTTAGTAAGGGAATTCTTTACCATCATGCGCATGAAAGCTGCATCATCGACCAACATAATCTTTGCCATTATCTTTCTCCTATAACTATAAAATGTTATGTTCAGGCATTCGCCTAAATCACCTTTGGGTACAAATATATATGAATCCGCTCGGCGGTTTCATTTAAAATCAAGCTTCGTTTGCTTTGTGTTCGCCTTCGTCATCGAGCGCAGGCAGATCCAGTTTTGGATAAATGCGGTCCTCAATGCGTACAGCAATATTTTTCTTATGAACACCCATCGAACCGGTGAACCAAGGCTGTCTTCCGACATATAGCTTTACTTTACCATCGGACGGTTTGTTCATATCAATAATATCTCCGACCTGTAAATGATACAGATCACTTACATCCAACTTTATTATACCAAGCTGTCCGGTAAGCGGGAACTGGGTTCCACGGATATGTTCCATAATAAGATCGGTATTGTTCTCGTAAGCAAAGCCTCGGGCGATATGCTTACGGTTATCAATGATCTTGAAGATGTGTTCCAGAAGTGTTCCCGGAATACAGATCCGGATCTTTTCGGCTGCAAGACCGGAGACATCGACATTAAGTAAAACAATAACGACGGTCTCGTCCAAACCCACTTCCTGCGTCATAGACGGGTTTTCGTCAATGCGTTGCATCTTGAAATCGATATTGATGTAATTGGAGAAACCATCATCCAGTGCATGAATGATATATTCCAATACGCGCTTATACAGCGCC
>ONLM01000006.1 GCA_900318695.1 uncultured Eubacteriales bacterium
TGCGCGGGACACACATCCTGTGCAGGAACAAGATCTGGTACGTTTGTTCTTCGCGTCAAAGTATATTAATCCAAATCATATGGAGAGGAGATCGTATGGAGAGGAGAAGGTATGAAAAAAGAAATATCGGATAAACTCTATCTCTATAATTTCATACTCTGCATGGTTGTGATTTTGATTCATGCAGTAAATCTGGCAGAAAACAATCTAAGTCTTCATATGATGGTGGCGACAAAGGAAATTACCGGTCATGTGGATGCCGGTCTTGAACGATATGTCGATGGCCTTGCGTATTTGCAGAATTTTTTCGCCAATACATTGGGGGATATGGCGGTTCCCGGTTTTTTTGCAGTCAGCGGGTATTTGTTTTATAGAAATTTTAAGGACTATCATGATATTCCGAAAAAATGGAACAGCCGAATTTATTCGTTGCTTGTGCCGTATGGATTTTTCAATACCCTTTGGTATGGATTTTACGTTGCATTCGGAAGAGAGACATTATCGTTTGCGGCGTTTCAGGAGGCGTTGACAAATTACAGCTGTAATCCGGTGTTCTGGTATGTATACCAGCTGATTCTGCTTACGGCATTGGCACCGGTCCTTGCGGTGATTCTCAGAAAAAAGGAGACTGCATTCGGCGCATTGGCGGCGATTCTGGCAGTAGTGTACTCCGGAATTTCTCTTTCGAAACTCAATGCGGACGCGCTCTTTTATTATACGCTGGGGGCTGTGGCGTCAAAATATTTAAGAGACCGGATAGAGTCCACAGACGCCCGTTCCAATTGCCGCGTCGGTGCAGAATTATTGCTCATGGCTGTGCTTACGGGATTCTGTTCGCTCACGGTGCTTGGCAGAATCAGCCGTTCTCTGGCAATTTCACTCCCTGCCGTTCTTTATGAACAGAAACTGCAGACGCTTTTGACAGTTGTACATCGGATTTTGATGGCGGCAGCGCTTTGGTTTTTTCTGCCAATGTCACATACTCCGGTGCCGTACCGCGTGGTTATGCTTCGACAGAATGGTACGTCGGCGAAAGCATTGGAACAAAGGGAAAAGGTGATATGGAAAAGGCAACCTTCATGGGAAATTGCTCCCTGGATGAAGGATACCTTTTTCCTATATGCATTGCATTATCCGATTGTACGTGGAATCCGTTATATTGCGTCGATGTCGGGAATAGGTATAAATCAGCCGGAGGAACGGCTTATGCTTACGGCGATTTATTTTCTGACGCCGGTTCTCGTTCTGTGCACGGTTAGCGGAATTCGTCGATTTTTATTGACCTTTGCGCCAAAACTCTATAAGATGATGTCCGGCAATCGTCATTAAAAACGAAATAGAGTCAATGATAGATATTGACAATTATTTATAGAAGAAACAGGTGAAACGCTCCGGGAATTTGCTTGGCCGGTGCGACCGTAGATAAGGAGATACTATGTTTATCGCAGACCATTGGAAAGACTATGAGGTTATTGATACAAGTTCAGGCGACAAGCTGGAACGTTGGGGCAGATATATTTTGCGCCGCCCGGATCCGCAGGTAATTTGGCAGACTCCGTTAAAAAATGCAAACTGGAAAAAGCTGAATGGACACTATCACCGCAGCAGCAAAGGCGGCGGTGAATGGGAGTTTTTTGATCTTCCGAAGCAATGGCAGATTTCTTACGTGCTTGGCGGTACCGGCAAAGATAATCTTCCGGAAACTGCCCATGAAACATATCGCCCGGTCACACCGGTTTATGAGAACCTTGCTAAACTTCCGGCGAAGGATCGTACGCTTTCTTTCCATTTAAAACCATTTACCTTTAAGCATACCGGTCTGTTCCCGGAGCAGGCGGCGAACTGGGACTGGTGTGCAGACAGAATTCTTGGCGAGATAGAACGCCGCAAGGCCTGCGGTAATCCAGAGCCGGTCAAAGTGTTAAATTTGTTTGCCTACACCGGCGGTGCGACACTTGCGGCAGCAAAGGCCGGCGCCCATGTGACACATGTAGATGCATCAAAGGGAATGGTGCAGTGGGCCAAGGAAAATGCAGAATCTTCCGGGCTTAAAGACGCGCCGATTCGCTGGCTGGTAGACGACTGCACGAAATTCGTTGAGCGTGAAATTCGCCGAAACAATCATTATGACGCCATTATCATGGATCCGCCATCCTATGGCCGCGGACCGAAGGGAGAAATCTGGAAAATCGAAGATGCGGTATATCCGCTTATTGAACTTTCCGCAAAGCTTCTCACAAAGGACAGTATTTTCTTCCTGATCAATTCCTATACCACCGGTCTCCAGCCTGCGGTAATGAGCTATATGCTTGGTACAATCATTAAAGAAAAACTCGGCGGCAGCATTCATTCGGAGGAAGTTGGCCTTCCGGTTACAGAGACCGGACTTGTTCTTCCGTGCGGATGTACCGGACGCTGGTTTTTGAATCGTTAAGACGAGTTATGGAGAGGCAGCAAAGCCGATACGATAGAAAAATGCCGATTTCCGGATGGAATCGGCAGGGAATGTCGTGGCTTTGCTGCTTTTTTGCGGAAAACGGTGCAATGCGGTTTACGGCGAAAAAGGGACGCGCAAATATGCGTATACTCATATAAGCGTATCGATGTAAGAGAATTGTAAATATTTTTGCCATTCATTAAGGAAAACAACATTGAATAAAAGTATTTTGCGCTTTATGATATTAACATAAGATTTTCTCTGTAACGTGTAGATACAGAGCTGGAGGGTGATATTCTATGAAACGAAAGCTTACAGGATTTCTTGTTGCTACCGGAATGTTTGCGATGCTTGCTTCGGCAGGAGCCTTCGCTGCAGGCTGGTCAACCAACCAGAACGGACAGCAGATATATGTCAATGATCAGGGAAAGGCTGTGACCAATTCATGGATCAAGGCAGACAACAATGGCAGTGTGGTATGGTACTATGCGACGAGTAACGGCTCTCTTGCCTCTGAAGGCTGGCAGACGATCAATGGCCACAAGTATTATTTTGATGCAAGTGGCGTAATGCAGACCGGATGGGTTGATGACAATCGTTATTATTGTGATCCGGCCAGTGGGGCAATGGCGATTGGTTGGAAACAACTCCAGATTCCGGAAGAGTTTTATGCAGAATCCGAGGAAAGCGGATATCAGACCGGCGACACACGTTGGTTCTATTTTAACTCAAACGGTCAGGTTTTCCGTTCGGACGATAGCGATAAGGTTACGGTAAAGACCATTGACAATGCGCGTTACGGCTTTGACCGAAACGGTGTTATGGTCACCGGATGGGCAAAAACAGAAGATAAGGATCCGGCGATTGCGGGCTATTGCTATTTTACGGAAAAACAGAATGGTTCCTTTAAGGAAGGTCAGCAGCTTCGTGCGACCTGGTTTACCACAGTAGGTCCTACCAAGCAGGACGGATCTGTAGAAGATGATCTTGCCTCCGGAAATGTGGAATATTTCTACTTTAAGGCAGATGGACATCCGGTCGCTGGTCTTAAAGATAACAGCATGGTAGAACGTGTCGGCGGAAAGCGTTATCTTTTCAATGAGTACGGAAATCCTCTTTACGGCATGCAGAAGGGTTCTGCGAGCGCCGGCGGAGAAATCGAGTACTACTATTGCGGCCCGTCAAAGTCAGATTGTTCTGTACGTACCGGTAAGTTCAATATGACACAGGGCAATGGAGAAAAGATTACATTCTATGCAGAAGCATCCGGACGAGGCTATACCGGTGTTAAGGACAATTACCTCTATTATAAAGGAAAGCTTCAAAAGTCCGAGTCCAGCTTTATGGTTTGTTATGTAAATAATAAACCATACGTAATCAATACAAACGGACAGGTTCAGAAGAGCAAGTCTTCTCTTCGGGATCGTGATGGCAATAAGGTATCCACAAATTCCGACGGAACTTTAAAGGCAAACCTGGATGGCTCCTTTGATGTACTGCAGGCACAGGCACCGGAAGTAGATGACGTTGATTAAAAAAGTGCCGCATTGCCGTAGCGTATGTTAAATCAACGATTACAAAACGGAAACGCGGTTTCATATCTCAATCCTAGATCAAGGCAGACAGCATTGTCTGCCTTGATTTTTTTTGCCGAAACCTCTCGTGATAAGAAATTTCTTAAAAAGGTTGCATCCTCAAAACGAATATGATATGATACGCACGGCCGGGTGGAAAGAAAGCCCGCAGGCATGAAAATTCTTCGAAAAATCAAGAAAAAAGGCTTGAAATTGAAAAAGGCCTGTGTTATCTTATTATACGCTGTGACATGATAGCGATGAAATGAAAGATTGCTCATCGAGCGAAAGCCAAGATCCGTACAGATTTGTCCACGGGATCATAGTGAGCCGAAAGGTTCCGACTATGTTCTGATACGGCAACCAAGTATAAGTTGGATGAGAGAACTTCATGGAGCGAATGTCTAGTTTATGAAACTGACGGCAGGTCACTGTACTACAATTGAAACCTATTACACAGCAAATAGGTCATGCGCATGTGAATGTTTAAGCATCGACACGCGCGGTTACGTGTACAGTCACCAACTTATCGTCAAATCACCGATAGGAGGCGACTTTTTTTATGGCAAGTCAAGTAATGAGAATCACACTCAAGGCTTACGATCATCAGTTAGTTGATGAGTCAGCTGCAAAGATTGTGGAGAACTGCAAGAAGACAGGTTCACAGGTATCTGGACCAGTACCTCTTCCAACTAAGAAGGAAGTTATCACAATCCTTCGTGCTGTACATAAGTACAAGGATTCACGTGAGCAGTTCGAGCAGAGAACTCACAAGAGACTGATCGACGTTATCGCACCAAACCAGAAGACAATGGATGCTCTTCAGAGACTGGAAATGCCAGCTGGTGTATACGTTGACATCAAGATGAAGAACAAGTAATGATTCTAGAATGAGCAGAGAA